>CAIUSP010000001.1 GCA_903901855.1 uncultured bacterium
GCGGAGGCCGGTCGGCCCTGCGCCATCAGGAAGGAGATCAGCGAGAGTTGCCGGATCAGCTTTTCGGTGTCCTTGGCCAAGAGTCTGGGCAGACTATCTAGGCGCGGCCTCGCACCTCGCCCGGGTCAGCCAAAAGTGCGCATTTTGCGGCTGCAGAGGCAGTATTCGGATGAGTTCGGCGTCTACTCGCCGGCTTCACCGAAGTAGGCAGAGGCCGACAGACCTCGATCGAACTGTGACCACTTCTCGCCGTCGGCGAGCTCTCGTTGGAGCCGGTCGAAGCTGCCGAGGGTGCCGCCGAGGTTGTCCATCGCATGGACGAGAGCAGCCTCCCGGGTCGAGGGGACGACGGGCGAGCCGTGTTCGAGCGAACCGTGGTGGGAGAGGATGATGTGAGAGATGGCCTGCGCGAGTGCCGGATCGAAGCCGTCGATCGACTCCATCTCGGTACGCACCCGGAAGTAGCCGATGGGGATCTCTCCGAGCAGTCTCCCGGCGTCAGTGAAGTCGATCGCAAACGGATCGTCGTTGTAGGCCTCGGTCTTTCCGAAGTCGTGGAGGAGGGCTCCTGTGACTGCAACGTCCCGGTTGATCCCCGGGAACAAAGCAGAGGCTGCGCTCACGCCCTGTGCGACGGTCAGTGAGTGCTCCAACAGCCCTCCCGGATATGCCTGGTGGTAGTGCTTGGCGGCAGGGGCGTCTCTGAACCTCTGCCAGCGTTCGGTCTCCGCTCCGAAAAACCGCTCGAGCAGTTCGCGTAGCTGGTCGTTCTGGACGGTTCCGATCAAGTCACGAAGATCCGCCTCCATCCGGTCGACCGGCATCGGTGGGCCGGCGGTCAGATCCTCCGGGGTCCACTCGCTCTCCGCTGCCTCGCGGACCTGGCTCAGCTTGATCTGTCGGCCGAACTGCGGGTGGACCGAGAATTTGCCCTCGACGAAGACGACGGAGCCAGGTTTGGCAGCGGCGGCGAACTCCGCCGCCCGATCCCATGAGAGGGCGGTGACGCTGCTCGAGGCATCGGCGAGAGTCATCTTCACGTAGTCCTCACCGTTCTTCTTCTGCAGGACCTTGCACTCTCGAACTCCGAATGCACCGGCGACAGCCTGGCCATCCGACATCTCTCCGAGTGAGACCCGCCCGTCGGTCCCGCCCCCGTCGGTTTCACCGTTGTCGAAAAGGGTTTCGTCGTTCACGGTTGCTTTTTGAGTCTTTCCAGCCATCGATTTCTTGACGGTAGAGGCGGAAGCGGACGAAGGTCCGCCCCCGGTGAGATACCGATCACGCTAGTTGCCCAACTTGGGGCCTTCCTCGCCGAGTTCCAGGTCACCGACCCCTCGATGGTCATCGACCCCGAGTCCGAAGGCTTCGATCACCCCGGCGATTCCGGCATAGGTGGTCGCGACCAGGATCAGCTCGGCTGTCCGACGATCTCCGAGTTGTCCGCGCACGCGCTCGAACAGATTCTCATCGGTCGGGCCAGGCCCAGCAGTCTGTGCCACCAAGGTGAGCATCTCCGCCTCCGTCTGATCGAATCCCTGGAAATCGAGTCGGTCGATTCGCGAGATCTCATCGTCGCTGATTCCGCACAGCCTCGCGACCTCGATGTGCTGTGACCACTCGTACTCGGATCCGAGACTTCGTGCCACCGTCAGGATCGTCAGCTCGCGATGTCGGGCGCTCAGCTCGGACTCGTCCCACAGACTCGCGAGGAAGTCGATGAAGTGCGGAAAGGCCGCCTCCGCGTTGGCGAGCGTCTTGAAGATGCTCAGATCGGGAGTTCCTTCCAGTGCCTCGCGAGTAGTCGGCGGCAGCTTCTCGGGGTCGGCGAAGGGGATCCTGGGATTCATGGTCTTTTCCGGAGACGGTGGGGGAGTGGCGAGGGCCGGAATCGAACCGGCGACACCACGATTTTCAGTCGTGTGCTCTACCAACTGAGCTACCTCGCCCCGAGCGATCGTGCGGACTCGCTGCGCCAAGGCTAGCCATTGGCGCCCGAGTTGCGCGGGCAGCCAGCGGCGATCAGCTCATGCTGCCTCCTTGCTCGACTTGGTCCTGCTCGCGAGCATCCCGCTCATCAACTCCAATGCACCTGCCTTGAAGAGGTGGTCGTTCAGGTTCCCGCACTTGGGTGACTGGACGCAAGACGGACAGCCCCATTCGCAGGGACATTCCTCGATCAGCCTGAAGGCATCCCCGACCAAGCGCTCGAACTCTCCGTATCCGCGTCGGGTGATCCCAACGCCTCCGGGATGTCCGTCGTAGATGAAGATCGTCGGCTCTCCGGTCTGGTGGTGGATGTTCGTTGAGAGTCCACCGATGTCCCAGCGATCGCACATTGCGATCAGCGGCAGCACGGCGATCTGCCCGTGTTCAGAGGCGTGCAAGGCCCCGAGGAGTTCGTCTCCCTGGAGCCGCGAGATCAGTTTCTTCGGAGTCGTGTACCAAAGTGCCTGGGTGACGAAGTTCTGTTCGGGCAACTCCAGTGGGATCGTCTCCAGAACCTCGTTGTCTCCCATCCTCTTGCGCTGGAAGGCGACGACCTGCTCGGTTACCGAGACGATTCCGAATTCGAGTTCGACACCGAGCGCCGCCCGCTTCTCCCGCTGCTGCTCGATCCAGATGTCGGTCTCCTTGCGGGCCTGCGTGTAGAAATCCCCCTCGAAGGGGCGCACGAGAGCCCGACGAGCGTCCAGATCGAGATCGGTCACCTCGTAAGCCCGCCCGAGGTGCAGATAGACAGCCCCGGGGTGCACGGTGTCGAAGACACGACCCGACTCCACCTGCCCGATCATCTCGCCCGATCCGGTATCGATCACCGCGATCGATTCGGCCGATGCCGAACGCAGCGAGATTCGCGAGGCGACGAATTCCCCTCTCGCCGTGAGATAGCGCTTCCCCTTGCCCCTCCTCAGTTCACCCGCGACCACCAGACCCTCGGCAGCTTCCTCCCATCCCTCACCGAAGAACTCGTCGTCCGAACCAGGCTCGAGTGGAGCTTCGAAGGCCGCGGCGAGCAGGTGCTGCGACTGGATCTGTTCGTTCTTGTGATCGAGGATTGCGGCCTCCACCGGGCGGTCCAGGAACTCGTCGGGGTGTCTGCAGAAGAACTGATCCAGAGCGTCCTGGCCCGCCACGTAGACGGCCAGCCCCCGGCTCTGTCGGCCCGCCCGACCCCACATCTGCCTCAGGCTCGAGACGGTGCCGGGGAAGTTCACGCAGATCGCGGCATCCAGTTGGCCGATGTCTATTCCGAGCTCGAGCGCATCGGTTGCAGCCACGGCTAGAAGGTCACCGCTGGAGAGTCGTTCCTCTATCTCCCGTCGCTGACCCGGCGTGTATCCGGCCCGATAGGGAGCGATGCGCTCGCCGAGCTCAGGTCTGCCGATCTCGGCGAGGCGCATCTCGGCGAAGCGCTTGATCAGTTCGATCCCTTTCCGACTCTTCATGAAGCAGATCGTTCTGATCTCTTGGGAGACGAGATCGGCCAACAACTCAGCCGCCTCCGAGATGGCCGAGCGCCGTACCTGTGTGCGCTCTTCGATCACCGGGGGGTTCCACATCGCGAGCTCCCTTCCAGCGCGCGGTGCCCCGTCGTCGTCGAGCACCGTGAACGGGAGTCCGGTCAGATTCTCGGCCAGTTCGCCTGGATTCGCGATGGTCGCCGAGGCCAGCTCGAAGGTCGGGTCTGATCCGTATCGCCTCGCGAGTCGTCGCAGACGGCGCAGGACGTTCGAGACATGGGATCCGAATACGCCGCGATAGACATGAGCCTCGTCGACCACGACCCAGCCGAGATTCGCCAGGAAGTCACCCCAGCCCTTGTGGTGGGGACAGATCCCCACGCTCAACATGTCGGGGTTGGTCAGCACCAGATTCGAGCGATTGCGGATCGCGGGCCGCTCCTCGCGGGGGGTGTCGCCGTCGTAGATCGCCTCTCTCACACCGGGGGGCCTGAGGGCGGCCAGCTTCCTCGCTTGATCCTGCGCCAACGCCTTGGTCGGGTAGAGATAGAGGGCGCGTCGCTTCGGCTCATGGGCGATCCCGTCCAGCACCGGGAGGTTGAAGGAGAGGGACTTCCCCGATGCAGTTCCGCTGGTCAGGATCAGGTTCGACTCTTTCGCGGTCTCGTAGGCAGCGAGCTGGTGGGAGTAGAGGGTCTCGATACCCGAGGCGCGGAGGCGTTCGGCGAGAGCGGGGTGGAGGTCCGGCGGCAACGGGACGGGTTTCGCTTTGCGAGATCCCTCCTGGCCGTCGCGGACCAGACGTCCGTCGGCGCGCCCCAGACCGATCGTTGCGTCCCAGGGTTCGCTACGACCTGCTCGCGGGGTCACCCGTCTCCCTGCTCGCGCCGCACAGCGTCTTCGATCCTGAGGTCAGCCGGTACCTCGAACTCGGGGTCGTTCAGCGCCTCCCATACGGTCAGGAAGCGTCTGGTCCCGACCACGTCATGTACGCGCAGCAGCCTGCCACAGCTCAACAGGCCGCTTGCCAGAGCTGCATAGGTTCCGGGCCCCCGTTCGCTCGGGCGGGTGTGTGTGAGTGCGCCGATGAAGTCCTTTCGGGAGACCGCCAGATACACCGGTCTCCCCAAGACCGAGATCTCGCTGAGGGCGCGCAGAGACTCGACGGTCTGCCGCGGTGTCTTGGCGAAATCCGGTCCTGGGTCGAGGGCGACCTGCTCTGCGCCGATGCCAGCCGCGGCAAGCGTCGCGAGCCGGTCCTCGAAGAAGCGCGTCAGGTGGACCGAGAGACCCTCTGGGTAGAGGTCCTCCTCCCAGCGAACCTGCTTCGGCGGCGTCTCGGTGTGCATCAGCACGGTTCCTGCTCCTGTGGAGGCCACGAGTTCGTGCATCAGCGGATCTCCGAGGCCGGAGATGTCGTTGACGATGGTCGCTCCGGCCTCGATCGCCGCTGCGGCGACCGGAGGCTTGTAGGTGTCGATCGCAACGGCCAGTCCGGTCGCAGCTGCCGCCTCGACTGCGGGTACGACGCGTTCAATCTCCTCATCGGCATCGACGGCGGGACGGTTGGAGACGTTGGACTCGCCGCCGACCTCGATCACATCGGCACCCTGCTCGGCAAGTTCCGTGGCCCGCCGCTCTGCGTGCTCGATCCCCATCGGGTCCCCGTCGGAGAACGAGTCCGGGGTTGCATTGACGATCCCGACGATGAGCGCCTTGTTCGTCAGGTCGAACGTCTTGTCACGGGCCCGGAAGAGCATCAGGGGTATCCTGCCACCCCTCAGCCCGTGAACGCTCTCCGGACCTACGACCACGCCGATTTCGAGATCGAACGCCTCGTCGCAGACAAGGCTTCGACCACCGTCACCGTCTGCGTGCCGACTCGCGAGACCGCCAAGACGATCGAAGGAACCGTGACCAGTCTGCTGGAGCTTTCGGAGCTGGGACTGGTCGATCAGGTGGTCGTCGTCGATGCCTCTTCCGAGGACGGCACGGCCGATGTCGCTGCCGCGGCCGGGGCCGAGGTGCACGACGAGGCCGCGCTGATGCCGGAGTTCGGTGCCGTGATGGGCAAGGGCGACGCGATGTGGAGGTCGCTCTCGGTCTGCCGGGGTGACCTGATCTCGTTCGTCGACGGTGACGTCAGTGACTTCGCGGGCCACTACGCGTCGGGTCTGCTGGGCCCCTTGCTGGTCGAACCCGAGGTCGAGTTCGTTCGAGGGCACTTCGAGCGTCCCTTCGCCGTGCGTGAGGGCGAGCTGCCGGGAGAAGGTGGTCGCGTCACCGAGCTGCTCTGCAAGCCACTCTTCGCCCTCCTTTCCCCCGAACTCCTCGCTTTCTCCCAACCCCTGGCCGGTGAGATCGCCGCGCGGCGCGAACTGTTGCACCGGATCTCGTTTGCGACCGGGTACGCGGTCGAAGCGGCGATGCAGATCGACGTCTGGAGGGAGGTCGGCATGGATGGCATGGCTGAGGTCGATCTCGCCAGCAAGCGAAACGACCATCAGTCCCTGAAGGCGTTGTCGAACATGTCGATCGAGGTTGCGGAGGGGATCTCGCGCAGGCTCAGGTCTGCCCGCGACCAAGGGGCCGAGGTAGGAGCGCTCGAGCCGGCTGCGTCGGTCGAGCCGCGCACCGTGGATCGTCCGCCCTTCGCGGAGGTTTCCTCCCCGGCGACACTGGCCGAAGCCGAGCGGGATTGAGCATCTGAGCTGATGCTCCGATGCGTCTACACCGACCTCGATGGAACCTTGCTCGGCCGTGGTGGTTCGCTCTTCCACGACGCCGACGGAGCTTTCTCGATGCTTCCCGCCCGTGCTTTGGAGGCCTGCCATCGGGCGGGGGTGGAGGTCGTGATCAAGTCAGGTCGCCGGGAGGCGCAGGTACTCGAGGACGCGAAGCTGATCGGATCCCGTTCGTACATCTTCGAGGCGGGCTGTGGCGTGGTGATCGACGGGGAGAAGACCGCGCTCGTGGGCGAGATGGTCGCGGACGATGGCTCGACCCTCTACGAGACGGTCCGCAACCGGGAGGTGCCCGAGATGCTCTTCGATGCGTTTCCGGGAAAGCTCGAGTACCACAGCCCCTGGCACACGGAGCGCGAGTTCTCGCAGTTGTTCCGCGGCAAGGTGGATGTAGACCAGGCCAACCAACTGCTCGAGCGAGAGGGACACGGTGATCTCAAGCTGATCGACAACGGCGCGATAGTGCTCGGGATGGAGGGCATAGATCTCGCACACGCCTACCACCTGCTTCCGGCCGGATCGAGCAAGGCGGACGCGGTGAGCTTCCATATGAGGGCGAGTGGCTACTCAGCGGATGAGGTGATTGCGATCGGGGACTCGATCGAGGATCTCTCCGTCTCGGCCGTGGTCGGCCGCTTCTTCTGCCCGGCAAACGGGCCGGAGAAGGATCCGGGGCTGAGAGAAGCGATAGCAGGCCGCGCCAACGTGACAGTCACCGAGGGTCGCAATGGTGAGGGCGTCTACGAGGCGATCGTCGGCACCCTCGCCGGAGCCTGAATCACCCCTGGTTCAGTAGCGGCGAGGGGCAGAAGCGCCACCCCGAAGCAGCACCAGCAGCCTGTCCACCAGCCCGGGGAAGAGGTCGTTCAGACCGAGCAGCCGCACCTGACGGGGTACGTGGACCTCGCGCCGGTCGGCCTCCACTCCGGCGAGCACGGCATCTGCGACGACCTCGGGGCCGATCGCGTTCTTCGACTTGTACCAGTCGGGCATTCGGTCCCTCTCGTGATCGTGCAGCGAAGTGTGGATCTCGCCGGGGAAGACGCTGGTCAGAGACACTCCGGTTCCTGAGAGCTCGTGGCGAAGAGCCTCGGCGAAGGCTTTCTGGGCGGCCTTGGTGGCGCCGTATACGGCTGCCCACGGGAAGGCCCTCAGTCCTGCTCCTGAGCTCACCACCACCAGATGCCCGCTGCCCCGGTTCAGCATCGCGGGAAGCACCGCATCGACCAGATTCAGGGTGCCGATGAAGTTGATCTCGATCATCCGCTCCGCCTGCTCCCGGTCGAGGTCACGGTAGGGCCCGTAGTGAGCGACCCCTGCGTTGGCGATGGCTAGATCGACCTCCCCCTCTCGCTCGCGGAACTCCCCGATCCTCTTCTCGAGGGAATCACGGTCGACCACGTCGGCACAGAGCGCCGATGCACCGACCACCCCCTCCGATGCCGCCTTCAGTTCGGCCTCTCCGCGGGCGATCATCCCTACCCGCGCTCCGCGCTCGCCGAGCGCTGAGGCCAGAGCCAGGCCGATTCCTCTACTCGCTCCGGTTACCACCGCCCGAGTGTCGGTACCGATCTGCATCTCGTCTGCTGCTCAGGCCGGGGCGCCGGCCCGCAGCTTCTCCAGCGCACGCGCGATACGAGAGACCCCCTCGGGGATCTGGTCTGCGGGAACGCTCGCAAATGAAAGGCGGAGACTCGACTTTCCACCGGAGATCATGAAGTCCGGGCCTGCAACGAAGGGGGCTCCTTCGGCTTGCGCGCCGATGAGCAGCGCCTCGGTGTCCACATCGTCTTCCAGGTCCAGCCAGAGGAAGTAACCACCGGCCGGAGGATCGAACCTGGCTTCAGGGATCAGCTCGTTCAGCGACTTCACCAGTGCGTCACGCCGCTCCTTGAGCGCCTCGTTGACCTTGACCACGTTCTCCTCGAGGGCCCCGCTGCGACAGAGCTCCCAGACGACGGACTCGGCCAGCATGTTGGGTGAGATGTAGATGGAGTTCGCGTATTCGGCGAGAGCTGAGATCACGTCCTCGGGTCCGACCAGATAGCCGACCCGCACGCCCGGACTCACGGTCTTCGAGAACGAGGAGGCATGCAGGACGTGTCCGCCGCCGTCCATCGCGAGCATCGTCTCAGCGGCCGGTTCCTCGAAGTAGACCAGACGGTAGGGATCGTCTTCGAGGATCAGGAAGTCGTGTTCGGCGGCGAGTTCGACCAGCCGTTTCCGTTTCTCGATCGAGAGAGAGGAACCGGCTGGATTGTGGAAGTTGGGAATGACGTGGACCAGTTTCACCGGACCTTCCTGACAGGCCCTCTCCACCGCATCGAGATCGATCCCGTCGGCTTCCAGCGGAGCGCCGATCAACTCCGCTCCAGCGCGCTCGAACAGCGCCAGCGTGCGGTCATAGGTCGGCTGTTCCACCACGACGCGGTCTCCCGCTTCGATCATCTGGTCGATCACGATGTTGGCCGCTTCCATCGACCCATTCGTCACCATCACCTGTTCGGGTGCGACCTCGTGCATCTCGGCGATCCACTCGGCAAGGCCGAGATGACCACGCCCGGTTCCGTAGGAGAGCGCTCGCTGCCAGTCCTCGGCCAACGCGGCCTCGGCAGCAGCTCGCACAGCCTCCACGGGCATGATGTCGGGGCTGGGTGCACCCCTCGCGAAACTGATCGTGGTCGGTTCAGCCATTTCAGCGAGTATATGAGCGTGAGCCTGGCGGACACCGCTCGGGTTCCATGGTCTCGCTGACCCGGAAACGGGCTGGTCCGGTTTCGATCGGTGCGGGATTTCGGCCATACTGGTCGCCGATGTCCGCTGCCGCGCTCGAATTGGTCCGAATCGCGACCCAAGCCTATGCCGCCGGGGACCCCGAGATCTCCCTGCAGCTCGCTGATCCGAACATAGGGTGGGATGAACGCGCTTCCCGTCACGATGGCGAGATCGTGGTCGGACAGAGAGACGTCCTGCTCGCGATGCACCGTTACTTCGATGGTTTCGAGGAGTACTCGTTCAAGGTGGAGAAGCTCGCCTCGGCCAGCGATTCAGCGGTGGTCGGAGTGTGTTCCGAGCAGGGAACCACCGTCGACGGACTCCCGGTGGATCGTCGGTACGGAGCCCTCTGGACCGTCCGCGACGGGAAGATCGTCTCTTGGACGACCTTCCTGAGTCCCAGGGAGGCTCTGCGGGCCGCTCGAGAGGTCGAGGATTACGGGCGAGCCCAGCCGGAGACGCAGGCGGAGGCGGCTGAACCCGCCGGAGAGGTCTTCACACCAGAGCAGCGCAGGGCATCGAAACGCCGCGCAAGGCTGAAGCGATTTGCCCGCGGCAACGAAGGTTCCTGAACCAGCAGGGCGGCGCTCAGGCTGACTGCTGGCCGAGGACCTCGACCGCCAGTTGCGCTGTCTCCGTGGGAGACTTGCCTACTGCCACACCTTTGGCTTCGAGAGCAGTCTTCTTCGCCTCCGCAGTCCCGGAGGAACCCGAGATGATCGCTCCGGCGTGACCCATCTGCTTGCCGGGCGGCGCGGTGAACCCGGCGATGTAGGCGACCACCGGCTTGCTGATCGACGCTGCGATGTGCTCGGCGGCGCGCTCCTCCGCATCTCCACCGATCTCGCCGACCATCACGATCAGTTCGGTCTCCGGATCGGCTTCGTACAGATCGAGGATGTCGATGAAGTCCGAACCGACGATCGGATCGCCCCCGATCCCGACGATCGAAGAGTTGCCCAGACCTGCCTGCTTGAGTTCGTTCCCGATCTGGTAGGTCAGAGTTCCCGACTTGGAGACCACACCGATCTTCCCGGCATCGAAGAACTGGGCCGGGATGATCCCCACGTTCGCCTTGCCGGGGGACAGTACGCCCGGGCAATTGGGGCCGATCAGCCTCACGCCCGCTTCACGAGCCTTCCAGTACGCCTTCTGCATGTCGTGGACCGGTACGTGCTCGGTGATGGCGATGACCGTGTGGACGCCGGCCTCGATCGCTTCGTCGATCGCGGATGACGCGAAACGAGCCGGAACGAAGATCATCGAGGTGTTCGCACCCCGTTCGGTCACAGCCTCGGAGATCTTGTCGAAGACCGGTACGCCGTCGACCTCTTCGCCTCCCTTTCCGGGAGTGACGCCAGCAACCAGATCGGTGCCGTAGTCCCGGTTGCGCAGGCCGTGGAACCGCCCCTCGCGCCCGGTCAGTCCGGAGACGACGAGCTTCGTGTCCTTGTCGACGATCACCGACATCAGGATCCTGCCTCTGCAAGCTCGACGACCTTCGCTGCCGCACCGAGCATCGTTCCCTCGACGTGCAGGTCCTCCAGGCCGGCGTCGGCGAGCATCGCCAGACCCTCCTCGGAGTTGGTGCCGTCGAGTCGGACTACCAGCGGAACCTCGAGCCCGACCTTCTTGGAAGCCTCGATGATCCCTCCAGCCACTTCGTCGCAGCGGGTGATCCCGCCGAAGATGTTGAACAGGATCGCTTTCACCTTCGGATCCGAGCTGATCACCTCGAGCGCATCGACTATCGCTTCGGCCTTGGAGCCTCCCCCGGCATCGAGGAAGTTGGCCGGGCTGCCTCCGGCCTGGGCGACCACATCGAGGGTGGACATGCACAGGCCGGCTCCGTTGCCGAGGATCCCGATGTCACCGTCGAGCTTCACGTAGGTGAGCCCCCGCTCGGCCGCCATCGCTTCTTGAGGGTCGTCGTGCATTGCGCTCGAGAGTTCCTCCAGTTCGGGGTGCCTGAACAGGGCACTCGGGTCGATCGTGACCTTCGAGTCGAGTGCGACGATCTCTCCCGACTTGGTCACGACGAGCGGGTTCACCTCGATCAGGGTTGCGTCCTCTGCCTCGTAGGCCGCGTGTAGTTTGACCAACAGGTCCGCTGTAGCCGGAACGTGATCTGCGGGAACGCCGGCGGCCTCCACGAGCTCGGTTGCCTCGCTGACGCCGAATTCGCCGTTCGGGTCTACGTGCCGCCGGACCAGCGCTTCGGGGTCCTTCTCGGCGATTTCCTCCACGTTCATCCCTCCGGTGGTGGAGAGCATCACCAAGGTCTTCTTCTCGGATCGGTCGAGGATCACGGAGGCGTAGTACTCGGACTCGATATCCGACCCGCCCTCGATCCAGACCTGATCGACGCGGAACGGACCCTCCCCGCGCGGACCGCTGATGTCCATTCCGATTATCGCCTCGGCTGCCTCACGGGCCTCGTCGGCATTCTTCGCGATCTTGATCCCTCCGGCCTTGCCGCGGCCACCGATCAGGACCTGGGCCTTGATCGCACACGGGTAGCCGATCTCTTCGGCAGCGGCGACTGCCTGTTCCACTTCTTGGGCAACCTTGCCGCTCGGAACCGCCACATCGTGACGGGCGAACAGTTGCTTGCCCTGATATTCGAGAAGATCCATCGGCCGCGAGAGGGTAGCCGACCTGCGCTCGCAACGACATCACCGCCCCGCTTCGGTTGGCTTGCGATACTGATACCTCGCATGGCACTTCCCAAGCAGACACAGATCGAGTGGGTGACCACCAGTTGCTACGGAACCCTTATCGACTGGGAGAAGGGCATCGGCGAAGCATTCGCCAAGCAGGCTGCCAAGGATGAGTTGACGATCGATCTCGATGCGCTGCTGGCGCGCTTCTTCGAAGAGCAGGCGAGGATCATGGCCGGCGCTTACGAGCTGCATGCCGAGGTGATGCGTCAGGCGGTCGGCAACGTCTGCGAGGAGATCGACTGGGAGATAGAGCCTTCCCGTGCTCAGTTCCTGCCCGACAGCGTGCCGTACTGGCTCCCGTTCAGGGAGTCGAATGCGGCGCTCGACAGGATCAAGACCAAGTACAAGGTCGGCCTGATCTCGAACACCGACGATCCTCTCCTCGGACTCTCGCGTCGTCACCTTCGCATCGAACTGGATCTCGTCGTGACCTCTCAGCAGGTACGCAGCTACAAGCCCGACAACGCCCACTTCCGTGAGTTCGCGCGCAGGATCGGGAGCAAGAAGGGTTGGGTCCACATCGGAGCCAACTACGACACGGACGTCGCGCCACTCCTCAAGATGAAGGTGCCCGTGATCTGGGTCAATCGCAAGGGCGAGAAGCTGGAGGGCCGAAAGGCTCCCGACGCCACCGTGAAGACCTTCAAGGAAGCCGCGGCGAAGCTCGGCGCCAAGTAGGCGCCGCCCGCTCTACTCGATCTTCGCGAGGAGATCGCCAGCGGATACCGCGGCACCCTCTGCCGCAGCCAACTCGGTCACGGTTCCCGACCGGTGAGCGGTGATCTCGTTTTCCATCTTCATCGCCTCGATTACGCAGATTAGATCTCCCTCAGCGACCTCGGCGCCCTTCTCGACCGCCACCTTGAGCACCGTCCCCTGAAGGGGCGATGGGAGCGCCTCAGAGGTTGCTCCGCCCCCCGCCGCTGCCCCGCCGGACTTCCGCTTCGGTGCGCGCCCCCCACTGGTGCCGGAGCCGCCGGCCCCACCTGCGCTCGCCGGCCCGCCTATCACCTTCACGTCGAAGAGCTTGCCGCCGACCTCCACCTTGTAGTCGCGTTCGGTCTTCTCCACCTCTTCGTCTCCTGCCGAATCGGCAGCGGTCGCGGGTGCGGTGGTCTTGAGCCACTCCTTGTCTTCGATCAGGTCGCGGCAGGTCGTTCCCTCAGCCCACTGATCGGTCGCGAGGATCGCTTGGTGGAACGGGATCAGCGTGGTCAGGTTGCCGATCTCGTACTCACCGAGCGCGCGGAGCATGCGAGCGGTCGCCTTCTCCCGATCGGTGTCCCAGACGATCAACTTGGCGATCATCGGGTCGTACATCGGCGATACCTCAGAGTCGGCGATCGCGCCCGAATCGACTCGTACTCCAGGCCCTGACGGCTCGGTGTAAGTGGTGATGTTCCCTGGCGCGGGAGCGAAGTTCTTGAATGCGGCCTCGGCGTTGATCCTGCACTCGATCGCGTGGCCGGTCAGCTCGACCTCTTCCTGAGTGATCGAGAGTGGTTCGCCGGCGGCGATCCTGATCTGCTCCCGAACGATGTCCACACCGGTGACCATCTCTGTCACGCAGTGTTCGACCTGGACCCGGGTGTTCATCTCGAGGAAGAAATACTCGTCCCCGACCTGCAGACCCTCGACGGTTCCCGCTGAGCGGTAGTCGACGGCGCGCGCAGCGTCGGTGGCGATCTTGCCGATCCGCTCGCGCATCCCGGCATCCACGTGGGGCCCCGGGGCCTCTTCGATCAGTTTCTGATGCCTGCGCTGGAGCGAGCAGTCGCGCTCTCCGAGGTGGATGACGTTTCCCTGGGAGTCGGCAAGCAGCTGGACCTCCACATGACGTGGATCTTCCAGATAGCGCTCCAGGTAGACGGTCGGGTCACCGAAGAACTTCTCCCCCTCACGCGCAGCGCCTTCGAACGCTTCCTCCAGTTCGCTCGGATCCATGGCGACCCGGAATCCCTTCCCGCCACCACCACCGGCCGCCTTGCAGGCAACCGGATAACCGATCTCCTCCGCCTGGCTCGATGCCTCGGCTACGTCGGCTGCCGGCGATGTGGCGCCCGGCACGATCGGCACACCGGCAGCCTGCATCAGGGCCCTCGACTCTGTCTTGGAACCCATCGCTTCGATGGCGGAGGCGGGCGGACCGATGAAGACGATTCCCGCGGCCTCACAGGCATTTGCGAACGTAGCGTTCTCTGCCAGGAAGCCGTAACCCGGGTGGATCGCTTCAGCGCCCGACTGGGCCGCGACCTCGAGGATCTTCTCGATGTTCAGGTAGCTCTCGGCAGGGACCGCTGGTCCGAGCAGGAATGCCTCATCTGCGGTCGCTACGTGCGGTGAGCCCCGATCGATCTCCGAGTAGACGGCAACGGAGCCGATGCCCATCTCGCGAAGGCACCGGTTGATTCTGATCGCTATCTCGCCGCGATTGGCTACGAGGACTTTTGAGAACATCGAGGCGGCAGTATTTCAGCGTCAGGCCCCTCGCTGCTTTCTGGTACCGGTGATCGGGCTCCCTGCAGGCGCGGCCTGCGCTTCCGCTGTGATAACCGACCCGTTCGGGCCTCAGCGTGTCTCCCAGGCATCGGGCTCGTCCGCGAGGCGATCCACGATGTCCGGCAGTTTCCCGTCACGCAGATCGGCCACCGTTACCTCCTCGAGCACCTCGCGCAGAGAGGAACGCACTGCGATCCACACCTTGGTCAACGATTCGGCGTTTCCCGGATATGAAGTGGTTTCGGGCGCGTCGTCCTGGATGTTCGCGAGTGGACCCTCGACGGCCCTGATCACATCGGCGAGGGTGATCTCCTCCGGCCTCTTCGAGAGCCAGTAGCCACCCTTGGCTCCGCGCCGTGCGCGAACCAAGCGAGCGTGCTTCAGCTCGAGCAGGATCTGCTCGAGGAACTGGAGCGGGATTCCCTGAGCCTCTGCGATCGAGTCGCCCTTGGTCGGCACTTCACCCTTGTCGGACAACTCGGCGACCGCTCTGACGGCATAGTCGGCTTTGGCTGAGATCCTCATGCTCCGGATACCTTGGCAGAGCCGGTCTCAAAGCATGCGAGTGGCCATACATGGAAAATGTGAGCGTGATCGAGCTCCAATCGCACTCCACTTACTCCGACGGCGAATTGCCGCCCGCGGGAGTGGTCGCCGCGGCGGCGGAGGCCGGGGTCACCACCCTGGCCCTCACCGATCACGACGCTGTAGACGGAATCGCCGAAGCCGACTCAGCGGCGCGGGAGCTGGGTATCGCTCTCATCCCGGCCGCCGAGATCTCCTGCGTCCACTCCGACCTCGATGACCTGCACATGCTCGGCTACTTCATCGATCCCGCTGCCATGCGCTCAGCCTGCGAGCGCGCTCAGCAGGAGAGGGTCGTCCGTGCCGAAGAGATCGTCGCGAATCTGAACCGCCTCGGGGTCGAGGTGAGCTTCGAGGAAGCGATCGCGAAGGCCGGCGATGCCTCTTCCGTCGGTCGACCACATATCGCCAAGGCCGCCGGGGTGGAGCCCGACGGAATGAGTGCGTTCTTCGAGGAGTATCTCGTCCCGGGAGCAAAGGCTTTCGTCTCCCGTCGCTGGCCCACCGCCGCCGAGGCTGCGGACCTGATCCGCGAGGCAGGCGGTTCGGTCGTGCTGGCTCACCCTTTCTGGGACCTCGATGATCCGACCCGGGTTGCCGACCTGATCGACGATCTACCGCTGGACGGAGTGGAGGTCTTCTATCCCTCCCACACCGAGGAGCAGACGGCCTTCCTGGTCGAGCTCTGCGCTGACAGGGGTCTGGCCACGACCGCGTCCTCCGACTTCCACGGGCCCGATCACAAGATGTTCAGCAAGTTCGGGGCGTACGAGACCTTCGGTCTCGGCAAGCCCGAACTGCCTCCAGCCGTCTCTGGTTAGAGCAGGCCGCGCTCGTCGAGATAGGCGACGATCTTCGCCGCTGATTCCTCAGGCTCTTCGTTCTCGGTCTCGACCGTGACCTCTGCGTTCAGCGGCGGCTCGTAGGGGTCCGATACTCCGGTGAACTCCTTGATCTCGCCCTTGAAGGCCTTCTCGTAGAGGCCCTTGACGTCACGATCCGCGCAGGCCTCGACCGATGCGTTCACGTAGACCTCGATGAATCGGTCACCCATCATGTCGCGAGCCTCGTCACGGATCTCGCGGTAGGGAGAGATGGCGGCGGTGATCACCGGTGTGCCGTTGCGTGAGAGCAGGTCGGCCACGAAGGCGATGCGCCGGATGTTGGTGTCACGATCCTCCTTGGAGAATCCCAGGCCCTTCGAGAGGTTCTCGCGGACCACGTCGCCGTCGAGGATCTCGATGTTCGCGCCGCGATCGCGGATCTCTTGCTCGACGATGAGCGAGATGGTCGTCTTGCCTGCGCCGGAGAGTCCGGTGAACCAGAGTGTGAAGCCCTTGTCGTTAGCCATTTGCTCCTCTTGGGGTCAGATGATTTGTCAGGTCAGATGAATCTCTAGCCGGGTCAGCCGGCGTTGCGATATGAGTCGATCAGGATCTGGGCGACCTCGGGACGAGAGAACTCGGGCGGAGGCATCTCACCCTCACCGAGCATCTCGCGGACCTTGGTGCCGCTGAGGAAGACGTGATCTGAGGAGTCGTGCGGGCAGGTCTTCCCGGATGCCATCCCCTCGCACTTCTTGCACCAGAAGGAGTGCTCGAAGAAGAGCGGTGTGATCCCGAGCTCCTGTGGATCGATGTCCTCGAAGATCAACTGGGCGTCATAGGTCCCGTAGTAGTCGCCTACACCGGCGTGATCGCGTCCCACGATGAAGTGAGTGCAGCCGTAGTTTCGACGCACGATTGCGTGGAGGACTGCTTCGCGCGGACCGGCGTAACGCATTGCCGAGGGGTTCACCCCGAGCAGCACGCGGTCCTCTGGGTAGTAGTCCTTCATGAGAACTTCGTAACAGGCGATCCGCACGTCAGCGGGTATGTCGTCGGACTTGGTCTCGCCCACGATCGGGTGGATCAGGAGTCCGTCGCAGATCTCGAGCGCAGCCTTGGTCAGGTACTCGTGTGCGCGATGGATCGGGTTACGGGTCTGGAAGGCGACGACGCGCTTCCAGCCCCGGTCCGCGAACGCCTTCTTCGTCTCCTCCGGAGAAAGAAGATGCGGAGTCACGGGATCGATGTGGTTGGGCAGCGCATCGGCCTCGATCGGGCCGGCCACGCAGCGAGTTCCCTCTTCGCGGATCGCCGCTACTCCGGGATGCTCGTCGTCGGTCGTGCGGTAGACATTCTCGGCCTCGAAGTCGATGTCGCGCTCGAAGATCTCGGTCACGGTCATCCGGCCCAGCGGCTTGTCGTCCGACGCGCTCAACTCGATCGTGTCTCCGACCTCGCACTCGAGATCGGTGGCCAGGGTGACCGGGATCGGCCAGATATCCCCTGAAGTGAGCTTCATGTCCTCGCAGGAGGAACGCCAGTCCGCCTCACCGAGGAAGCCTGTCAGCGGCGCGAAGCCTCCGTTGGCGATCATCTCGAAGTCGGCGGTCTGCCGTGGACTGAGTGTGAGTTTGCGTGTTTCGGCCATCTCTTGTTCCGACGCGGGAGGGTAGTGGTTTCCGTAGGCCGAGGTGTTGAGCCTCAGCCGTGGAGCCCGCACTCGGTCTTCTCGCTACCCGCCCAGCGCCCGGCGCGCTCTCCTTCACCGAGTTCGGGTTTGCGTGTGCAGTGGGTGCAACCGATCGACGGATAACCCTGATCATGGAGAGGGTTGTAAGGGACGTCGTTCTCCTGGATGTAGTTCCAGACGTCCTCCTGTGTCCAGTCGGCGATCGGGTTCAGCTTCCAGAGGCCGAAGCGCTGGTCCCAGTCGAACTTGGCGGCTTTGGCCCGGGTGGCCGAGTCCTCTCGACGGATACCGGACACCCAGCAGTCCACGGTCGAGAGTGCAGATCGCATGGGCTCGACCTTGCGGATACCACAGCAGGTATCGGGGTCCCGATTCCAGAGTTCCTGACCGTACAAGCCGGCCTGTTGCTCGAGTGTCATCGAGGTGTAGCGATGGAATCGAATGCCGTACCGCTCTTCGAGTGCCGTCCTGGTGGCGTATGTCTCGGGGAACAGGACATCGGTATCGAGGTAGAAGAATCTGACCTCGGGATTGATCCGCGTGGCCATGTCGACTATCACCGAGCTCGTCTTCTGGAACGAGCAAGCGATATAGAGGCGCGGGTGGAAAGACTCGATCGCCCACTCGAGCGCCTCCTGCGCGGAGGCACCTTCCAGCGCCGCGGTGAACTCACCCAATTCTGCAGCTGGCAGGCCGACCTCGGCGTTCAACTGGTTGTCGATCTTCTGAGACATCTATGCCTGTCAGTTTGGCACTTGCGACGGCACCCGCCGCAAACGTGCATTCCAATGCGGGTGCTCCGGAGGCGGAACCTCAGTCCACGTCCGTGCTCTCGACCAGGAACGCCACGCGCACATGGGCTCTCCACTCGTCGAGGTTGTCGCCACGCAGACCGGTGGAGACGACGTCCACAGCCCGGATGTTGCGAAGGGTTCCCTGAGCCTGCTTGAGGGCTTGCTGGGCTGCATCGTCGGATGACTTCTTCGAGCTGCCGACGAGTTCGATGATTTTCACGACTGCCATGAGCATCTCTCCTTTTCGCGATCAGCGTCGCCGGACCTGCCGGCGACCATTGTCTTTCAAGATACGCGAATCAAGTGTTCAGTAGGGACCTACGGGAGAGGTGCCCCACACGTCCGCCACGACCGTCCGCGCCTCGACGGCCTCGCGCAGGGCCGCCCGTTGCCAGTTGCTCGTCACAGACCCGGATTCGGATCCGCCCGTGCGACTGCTCGTCTCGGCCGCGAACAGATCGATCGCCGCTGCGATTGCAGCGGCCTCGTCCTCGGTGGGGTTGCCCTTGGTCACTGAGATCGATTTCTCGCTCATTGCTGTCCTCCTCCACCTTTCCTGCGCAGGATCGAGCCGACTTGTCTGAGTCTTTCTCCGCCGATCATCGACCGGAAGAGCATTCTACGCGCGCCCTGGTCGGTCAGAGCGAAGCGGCGGGCCATCGAGAGCTCCGCTCGCTGCGCGCGCTCTCGAAGTTCCTGAGCGACCCCGAAGGTGATCGCGTTTGCTCGTTGTAGAGCGATCAGTTCGCGAGGTTCTTCTGCCTCGGCTCTTTCGAGATCCTCGGGCGTGACCCTCTCGGTTCGCCTCTTGCCGACGAAGAGCCCGTGACTGCTGCCGGCCTCGCCGGTGAATCCGGCCGGGAGGATCGAGACAGGCTCGAACGCCCGTCCCCAATGGGCCTGGAGCCACCACGGTGAGTGGAAGATCGAAGCGAAGGTTCCCTCCTCACCGGTTGGAAGGGAGATCATCCCCGTCTCCTGTTCGAGGTAGGGAAAGCCGCTCTGTGCCTGATGGGACGTCGCCATCCCGGGGCCATGGAAGGTGGCGGCCAGCAGTCCACCCGGTTTGATGATCCGCTGCAGTTCGGAGAGCCACTCGGCCCAACCGTTTGCGATGTGGGTGAAGACGGATACGGCGATGACCAGATCGTAGGTCTCGTCTTCGGTTCCCTCGAGCGGCGGAGCGGAGGAGTTGACGAAGAAGCTGAACGGTGGATCGAGATTTGCTCTGCACCAATCGATGCTCTCCTGGTGCAGGTCGCATCCATCTATCCGTGCAACCTCGGCCTCTGCCGTCAGGTTCCGCAGGAGTCGACCAACTCCACAACCGAAGTCGAGTACCCGCTTCCCCTGCCAACTCCAGTCGCTGCCGAGCGCCTCGACGATGGAGTCGCGGGTGACCGCCCCGACCCGGTCGAAGGTATCCAAGTCGGTCATCGAGACCCTGAAGACGAGATCTTCGGGCGGTAGTGGAGCGTTCGACCTCGGGCCACGATCTGCCGAAGTCGCTTCGCTCAAAGCGGGATGTTGCCGTGCTTGCGTTTGGGCTGGTCGACCCGCTTGTTCTGCAGGGTCCGCAACGCCTTGATCAGTTTCGGCCGCGTCTGATGGGGCACGATGACATCGTCGATGTAGCCGCGTTCGGCGGCGGCGTAGGGGTTGGCGAAGTGAGCCTTGTAGTCCTCGATCAACTCCGCTCGCTTTGCGTCCGGATCGTCGGCGTCGGCGAGGGCACCGCGGTAGATGATGTTGACCGCTCCCTCGGCGCCCATCACCGCGACCTCGGCGGTCGGCCAAGCGAAGTTGAAGTCGGCGAGCATGTGCTTGGAGTTCATCACGTCGTAGGCGCCTCCGTAGGCCTTGCGGGTGACCACCGTCAGTTTCGGAACTGTGGCTTCGGTGAACGCGTAGAGGAGCTTCGCGCCGTGCCGGATGATTCCGTTCCATTCCTGCGAGGTGCCCGGGAGGAAGCCTGGGACGTCGGTGAAGGTGACGATCGGGATGTTGAAGGCGTCGCAGGTCCGCACGAACCTCGCCGCCTTCTCCGAACTCTCGATGTCGAGCACTCCGGCCAGATGGGCGGGTTGATTACCCACCACTCCTACCGAGTAGCCGTCGAGCCGTGAGAACCCGCAGACGATGTTCTTGGCGAAGTGCTCGTGTACCTCGAAGAACTCTCCGTCGTCCACCACCCTGCCTATCACCTCGCGCATGTCGTACGGCTTGGTCGGGTCGTCGGGAACGATCGTGTCGAGCTCCGGATCCATCCTCTCGGGGTCATCGGTTGGTTCGAAGCGCGGCGCTATCTCGAGGTTGTTCGAGGGGAGGTGGCTCAGCAGGTAGCGAACGTCCTCGAGGCAACTCTCCTCGTCTTCGGAGGCGAAATGGGCGACACCGGACTTGGAGTTGTGGGTCATCGCACCGCCGAGTTCCTCGAACTCGACCTCCTCACCGGTGACGGTCTTGATCACCTCGGGTCCGGTGATGAACATGTGAGAGGTCTCTTTGACCATGAAGATGAAGTCGGTCATGGCCGGTGAGTACACGGCTCCACCGGCGCAGGGCCCCATGATCACGCTGATCTGCGGGATCACCCCCGAGCACTTGACGTTGCGGACGAAGACGTCGCCGTAGGCACCGAGCGAGACCACGCCCTCCTGGATGCGGGCGCCGCCAGAGTCGTTCAGACCGACCACCGGAGCGCCGACCTGAGCGGCCAGATCCATCACTTTGCACATCTTCTCGGCCATCACCTCGCCGAGCGATCCGCCGAACACGGTGAAGTCCTGACTGAACACGAATACGGGCCTGCCATCCACGGTGCCGTGACCGGTCACGACCGCGTCGCCGTAAGGGCGTTTTGAGTCCATGTCGAAGTCGTGGGTGCGATGACGCACGAACGAGTCGAGCTCCTCGAAGCTGCCCGGGTCGAGTAGCTTTTCGATCCGCTCGCGGGCGGTCAGTTTGCCCTTGGCGTGATGCTTCTCGACCGCGGCCTCGCTTCCGGCATGAAGGATCTGCTCGCGCAGATCGGCGAGTTGGGCGAGTCGTTCCTCGTGGGTTTCCGGGGTCTTCTCGCTCACGCGAGGCGGAGTCTATTCCCAGTGGCAGGTGGCGCGCTGCCTCGCAGCGCTCCTGCTCCGCCCGTTTGCGATCAGACCAGACCTTGGAAGGGGCGACGGTCGTGAGCCGAGAACTCCTCGATCAGCGCTTCCAGCCAGTCTTCGAGGCCGGTCTCATCATCGCGCTGCACCTCGATCTTGACGTGGGTTCCCCAGCCCTTCTCTTCCATCTCGATCTCGATGCTGGCCTGCTCCTCTACCGCTGCAGCCTCCCAGGCGAGCCGCACCTCGGGTTCCTTCGCCGTGACCTTGACCTCGGCGGCACGGCCGACGAGGGCCGAGATCAGGCCCTGCATTCGTTCGGGTTGGTTCACCAACTCCCAGAGTTCAGGGAGTGACTTCACCAGCGTTTTCTCTGCTGTAGCCATTTGCCTGAGGATTTCGCCGTGCGCTGCGATTCCCTCCCGCGGGCCGCAATCTTGCAAGCGTGAGAAACGCGTCTTTTCGCTTTCTGGAGCGGAAAAACCGAGGGCCTCAGGCAGGGGCCAGCCGTGGGCCACGCCTGAGCAGGCGTGGCTAGAAGAAGGTTCCGCCTTGATACTCGCCGAAGACTTCGCGCATCTCACCGCAGACTTCACCGATCGAGGCACCGGCGCGCAGGGCTTCGCGGATCGGGGGCAGGAGATTGTCGCTGCCTTCGGCCGCCGTTCGCAGTTCTCCCAGTCGAGCAGTCACCGCGTCGTTGTCGCGACCCTGCTTCCATTTGGTCAGGCGCTCGACCTGCTTGCGCTCGGACTCCGGGTCCACCTTGAGGATGTCCACATCGTCCGGCTCGTCGGAGACGTACCTGTTGACCCCGACGATCACGTCCTGCTCCGACTGGTAGCGCTCGTGGTAGGACTGAGCCGACTCCTCGATTTCGCGCTGCATGTAGTCGAGCGCGTTGACCGAGCCACCCTGCTCCTCGACCTTCGCCATCAACTCGCGCGCGCGGAGTTCGATCTCGTCGGTCAGCGACTCGACGAAGTACGACCCTGCGAGCGGGTCGACCGTCTCTGCCGCACCGGATTCATGGGCGAGGACCTGCTGGGTGCGGAGAGCGATCCGCGCCGAGCGCTCGGTCGGCAGGGCGAGTGCCTCGTCGAAGCCGTTGGTGTGCAGCGACTGGGTTCCGCCACATACCGCCGCAAACCCCTGCAGCGCCACGCGGACGATGTTCACCTCTGGCTGTTGAGCCTGCAGGGTCACCCCGCCGGTCTGGGTGTGGAAGCGGATCATCTGCGCCTTCTCGTCGGTTGCTCCGAAGCGGTCGCGCATGATCTCCGCCCACATCCTCCGCACGGCGCGGAACTTCGCGATCTCCTGGAAGACGTTGTTATGGCAGTTGAAGAAGAAGGCGAGCCGCTTGCCGAAGGTATTCGGATCGAGCCCTGCGTCGATGCCCGCTTGCACGTAGGCGATCGCGTTGGAGAGGGTGAAGGCGACCTCCTGAACTGCCGAGCATCCCTTCTCGCGGATGTGGTACCCCGAGATGGAGATCGTGTTCCACTTCGGGACGAACTCGTCGCAGTAGGCGAAGATGTCGGTGGTGAGCCGCATCGTCGGCTCAGGCGGGTAGATGTAGTTGCCGCGGGCCATGTACTCCTTGAGCACGTCGTTCTGGACGGTCCCGCGGAGCTCGGTGGATTCGACGCCCTGCTCCTCGCCGACGAGTTGGTAGAGGAGGAGTAGCACCGCGGCAGGCGCGTTGATCGTCATCGAGGTCGAGACGCTGTCGAGCGGGATCCCTTCGAAACAGATCCGCATGTCCTCGATCGTGTCGATCGCGACTCCAGTCCTGCCGACCTCGCCGTTGCAGAGAGGGTCGTCGGAGTCGCGGCCGAGTTGGGTGGGGAGATCGAAAGCCATCGAGAGACCGGTCGATCCGTGATCGATCAGGTACCGGTAGCGCTCGTTGGTCTCTTCCGCGGTTGCGTAACCCGCGTACTGGCGCATGGTCCAGGTGCGGTCGCGATACATCCCGTCGTGGACCCCGCGGGTGAATGGATACTCGCCGGGCTCACCGAGTCGATCCTCGAGGTTCGGAGCTACATCGTCGGCGTCGTAGACGCGGTCGATCTCGATCCCTGAATCGGTGAAGATGCGCTCGTCCTCGGCTCCCACCACCGGCGCGATGTATCGGTTCTCGTCTGTGGTCTTCTCGCTGGCCATCGGTGGTCTGAGGATACGGCGCCTAGACGGAGTTCCGCTGTCCGAGGAACGTCCCGATGGCGTCGGCGGCGCGGGGTCCGGCGGCGCCGTCCCAGAGGGGAATCCCCGGTGCTTCTCCCGGGACCTCTTCGGTGAGTACGCGCTCTATCGCCGCCGAGAGCGCCGCGGGATCGGTGCCGACCAGCTCGTTGGTTCCGAGTTCACAGGTGATCGGCCGCTCGGTGGTGGTGCGGTAGGTCAGACACGGCGTGCCCACCGCGCTGGTCTCCTCCTGGACACCACCCGAGTCGGTCACGACTACTCGGGCCTCCGCCTCGAGCGCGATGAAGTCCGGGTAGTCCATCGGCTCGAGTATCCGAAGCGCGTCGCTTGCATCGACCCCCGCCGCCTCCAACCTCGACGCGGTGCGCGGGTGGACGGGGAAGACGACCGGCATCTGCTCGGCCAAACCTTTCAGCGCGTCGATCGCCGCGGTCAACTGCGCAGGATCGTCGACCAACGCGGGTCTATGGAGGGTCACGAGCCCGAACTCACGGCTTGCCAGATCTCGCTCTCGGAGCACCGATGTCCGGTCCACCTCCGCAAGGATCCTGACCAGGCTGTCGATCATCGTGTTGCCGACAAGGGCAACCCCGTTGCCGCTGATTCCCTCTGCGGTCAGGTTCTCGACCGCGTCGGGCGAGGTGCAAAGGAGCAGGTCGGAGATCCGGTCGGTCACCACCCGGTTGATCTCCTCGGGCATGGTCCAGTCGCCCGAGCGCAGTCCCGACTCGAGATGACACACGGGAACGCCGGCCTTGGCCGCCGCAATCGCGGCAGCCATGGTCGAATTCACGTCTCCTGAGACCACCAGCAGGTCCGGCTCGTTGTCGGCGATCTCCTTCTCGATCCCGATCAGCACCGCCGCAGTCTGCTCCGCGTGAGTACCCGAGCCGACCTCCAGGTTGGCATCGGGCTCGGGCATGCCGAGCAGTTCGATGAAGCCTCCCGAAAGAGAACGGTCGTAGTGCTGGCCGGTATGAACCAGTCGCACCCGCCCGACCTCTCCATCCGCCAGCGCGTGCAGCAACGGTGCCATCTTGACCATGTTCGGCCGGGCGCCGACCACGGCGAGGATCTCTGCTTGGGGATTGTCGTCGGGGGTCGCCACGCGGGATTACCCGGGGGTGCTCCCGATGAGACCCTCGGCGCCGGCCAGTTCGATCGTCCGCCGCAGACCCTCGGCCAGACTCACCGTCGGCTCCCAGCCGAGGATCTCGCGAGCGCGAGTGGTGTCGGGCTGGCGGGTTTGCGGATCGTCTACCGGCAACGCCTCGTGGATTATCTCGGAGCGTGATTCGGTGGCGGCGATGACCGCCTCGGCGAGCTCGAGGATCGTCTTCTCGTCGGGATTCCCGATGTTCACGGGCATGTGGAACTCGGAGTCGGCCAGCAGGATCAGTCCCCTGATCAGGTCGTCGACGAAGCAGAACGAGCGCGTTTGCTCGCCCTCGCCGAAGACGGTTATCGGCTTGTCCTGGAGCGCCTGGCGCAGGAAGGTCGGGATCGCGCGACCGTCGTGCGGGCGCATCCTCGGGCCGTAGGTGTTGAAAATCCTCACGATGCAGGTGTCAACTCCTTGCTGGCGGTGGTAGGCCATGGTCAACGCTTCGGCGTAGCGCTTGGCTTCGTCGTAGACGCCTCGCGGACCGATCGGGTTGACGTGGCCCCAGTACTCCTCGTTCTGCGGGTGGATCTCCGGATCGCCGTAGACCTCCGAGGTCGAGGCAAGCAGGAACCTCGCCCGCTTGTGTTTGGCTAGCCCCAGCATGTTGCGGGTGCCCTCGGCTCCGACCTTGAGCGTCTGGAGCGGCAGGCGAAGGTAGTCGATCGGGCTGGCCGGAGAGGCGAGGTGGAAGACGAAGTCGATCTCCTGTTCGATCTCCACGTGCCCGGTGATGTCGAGGTTGCGGAACTCGAAGCGCTCACCCTCGAGGTGCGAGATGTTGTCGAGGCTTCCCGTCTCGAGGTTGTCGAGGCAGATCACATCGTCGCCGCGCGCGAGCAGCGCTTCGCACAGATGCGAACCCAGGAACCCCGCTCCACCGCTGACTACTGACTTGGTTGCCACATGGCGAGGCTAAACGACAGCCTCGCCCGAATACGCAACGGCGAGGTCATCGCGTTTCCCCCGTTTAGTCGCGCGAATGCCGCAAATAGCGGGGGCTTTGTGTCGTGGGTGGGGGCTAGTCCCGCGACCCCACAGATTGAGCGGGTTGTAAGTGGCCGGAGAAGAGATGACAGAGCAGGTTGTCGAACAGGCTGAGCTGGATCTGGGCGGAGGGCCCGCGTCCTTCGGCGAGCGCGAACTCCGGGACTTCCGGCAAGAGGCAGCTGTCGACTTGATCTCCCGTCACGAACGCACGCTGAGGCGGACAGCCAGGCGGTACTCGATCTGCGTGGACGATGCGGAGGACGCCTATCAGCGAGCGCTGGAGATCCTGCTCACCAAGGCACCGCCCATCACCGGGGAGTCACTCATCCGCTGGATGCAGACCGTCACCAAGCGGGAGGCCCTGGGTGTCCGACGCCAGCGTGCGCGGTTGGTCGGAACAGCGCCCCCGGGCTCCGATGATTCCGAGGTCTACGACCCGTTCGAGGCGATTGCCTTCGAAGGGCCTCAGCCCGACGAGAGGGTCGAGAGGGTCGAAAGGGTGCGTCGCAGCAGCGAGGCGTTGAGGGCACTGAAGCCTCAGGAGGTGCGCGCCTTGATCCTCAAGGCGGAGGGTTACTCCTACAGCGAGATCCAGGAGATCACCGGCTGGACCTACACCAAGGTGAATCGGTGCATGGCGGAGGGTCGCAAGCGCTTTCTCGACGTGTTCGCCGATATCGAGAAGGGGGAGCGCTGTCAGCGCTGGGAGGACTGCCTCTCGCAGATAGCTGACGGAGAGACTGAGGGAGAGGACCTGATCGAGGCTCGAGTCCACCTTCGAACCTGCGCCTTCTGCCGGTCCCGGCTTCGTGAGTACCGACGGGTCCCGGGGAGGGTGTTCGGTCTGGGACTCCCGATGCCTCTGCTCGGCGCAATCGACTGGTTCGACTCGACACCAGTGGTGGTGGCGGATCATCTGAGGAACCTCTCTGCGACCGTGACGAAGTCGATCGACTCGATAGGAGAGCGCGTGATGACTCTCGCCTCTGCCGGGGGTACCCGCGGCAGCGGCACGGTCGTCCTAGGAAAGCTCTTGGCAGTCTGCGGGATGGCGGCGGCGGGCAGCGCTGCCTGCGCAGTCACGGGGGTTATGCCTGAACCGGTCTCGAGTGCAGCGCAGGTTCGAGATGTCGAGACCCCACCCTCGGTTGCTCTGCCCTTGCCGACTTCGGACGACGAGGCAACGGACGAAGTGCCCGGCACAGATGGTTCAGGCGAAACAGACGTCCCGCCGGTCACCCCTGAGGAGAACTCGGCAGATCAGTTCTCGTTCGAGAGCTCTCAGCCCTCGGCGGAACCGAAGCCACCCCCTCCGACCAGTGGGTCAGCCAGAGCGCAATCAGCCAATCAGCCGCAATTCGGGTTCGAGCAGTAGTCCGATCGACCAGGAGAGGAGCCAAGGAATGAACAAGTTCGAGATGCGCAACCACCTTCCCACGTTGTGTGCAGCAGGGGTTCTCCTCTTGATGCTCGTGATACCCAATCAGGCCCAGGCAGGTCAGTTCACCGTCGCCATGTGCGGTGATCAGTCCGCTGCAGCTCACTCATTCAAGTTCGACCGGAACTCCACCCGGTTCCGCTCTGCGGCAGCTTGTGGTGGTTCGGGTTCCGCTGACCTGAAGTTGGAGGTAGAAGAGGGCAGGACCTCCGGGTCACGTTGGGGAAGATGGAGGACGGTCTCGCCCTCGCCCCACCTACCGATCGTCGGGTGGTCGGTGCGAGCACACATTCGAGACTCCAATGGTCTCGTGGGAAGGATCTGCTTCGAACGGACGAGTGTCGGTACCCGCTGTCTAGGGGATGACACCAATGGCTCCTATCGTCTTCATGGTGCTGTCGCACCCGACGGCGAGGCAATCGCCCTTCGTCTGGGATGCTTTCTCGAGAAGGGATGTGAAGGCGGGAAGGATGCTCATCTCTTCGCCCGCAATATGTACTTGACGGTCGCCGATCGAGTTGAACCTGTTCTCGAGCTTTCAGGACCGCTGGTCTCCCCGGGGCTGAAAGCCGGAGAGACCTTCGTCGGGGTCGTTGCCCGGGATCGTGAGTCCGGGATTCATCGTGTCGAAGTGACGGTCAATGGCGTGGTGGTCGAATCCCGGATCGCCTCCGGATGTCGAGAGACATCCTCCGGCACCTTCGCGGGTTATTCACCATGCCCCGCCGAATCCGAGAGTGCAATCGCACTCGACACAGAAGCTGCGCCCTTCCTCGACGGAGTGAATCGCGTCGAGGTCTGCGCCTCGGATGTCTCCACGCCGGGCCTTGCAGAAGCGAATCGCACCTGCCAGGTGACATCGATCGAGGTAGACAACAGTTGCCCCAGCTCTCCGACCAGCGCGTCATCCTTTCGAGCCGGAATCGGTCCGGGTTTCGACCAGAGTCCGATTCTCGAGTACGGCAGTTCTCCAGAGTTGTCGGGGAAGGTCACGGCCCCGACAGGCGCACCGGTCTCCGGTGCCGTGATCTGTGTGCAGGAGAGGTCGCTCGGATCGTCTGGAGCGTTTCGTGAGTTCGCGGAGATGCGCAGCGGACCGGACGGTCGCTTTGCGATGAGGCTCGGGGCGGGACACTCGAGGGAAATCCGTCTCATCCAGCGCGCCGGCTCGGTGATCTGGGTACGCGAAGTCACGGTCCGCGTTCGGACCAGGCCGTCGATCCGCTTGAGCCGTGAGCGTTTGAAGGGAGGGGGGTGTGTCGAGATCAAAGGTTCCGTGCCTGGACCGCAGAACGGCGGAGTGGTGATAGGTCTTCAGGGCCGAGCGAGGGGTTCATCTCGCTGGATGACCTTCGGCGATGCCGTCACCAGATCTGACGGAACGATGACCTACCGGTACTGCTTTCGAGCAACGTCGAGCACGACCGTCTACGAACTGCGTGCGGTGGTGAAAGACCAAGGCATCTATCCCTATCTCGGCGGTGTCTCAGCGGTGCGGCGGGTGCGGGTGACTGTGGGTTGAGCAGGCACCATCGGCGCCGCAGCTGTCGCCCCGTTGGTAGTCTCACGTGCTCGATGAAGCGCAGGGCAGGAACACTTCTCGCAGCCGCGGGGGTCTTGACCGCACTGGTGGTCCCGGCCTCGTCTCCTGCTGCCGCAAAGCAGCCGAACCCCTCCGCGACCGCAGCGGTCGAACCGCTGACCATCCTCAAGGCCGGGTACGACGCCTTCAGCACGTTCAGGACCTGCCTCAAGAACATCGACGTCGGGCAACCCTGTCTCGCCACTGACTCCGACAACATCCGCGCGATCCTCAAGGAGGTGCGCCAGTTGTCGGCTCAGATCGAGGTGCATCAAAAGGAGACCAGAGCCCGCCTTCAGCTGCTGCAGCGGACCCTCGATACCAGCGTGCTCGACGAGTACATCAATGCGCTTAGACCAGAGGCGTTGAACGGCCGTAGTGCGCTGAAGGCATGGGAGAGGATTTCGGTCTGTATGGAGCAGTCGACCCTGAAGAGGAAGACCTGTCAGGGAGTGAATGGAAGAGTCAAGAGCGTCAAGGCTGCAGTCGCCGGTTGGAAGCAGGAGTTGATCACTCAGGCAGATTTCACCTCGAGCAACGTCGAACTGACTGGGGCGCAGTTCGCCGGCACTGAGGATCGCGGAGGAGAGAACGGCCTAGCCTACGCAGCCTGGATCCTCAACAAGCGGCTCCAAGATGAACAGGCCGGCGTCACCAATCCGGCTCAGTTGAACTCCAAGACCGTGCCGGTCGTAACCCGCCAGTTGGCGGCGGCTCAGAACTTCTTCGTCGACTACTACGTGGATGTGCTCGACACCTACGGATTCATCAAGCCGCTGGCAGAGGGTCTGAAGAATCGGCCCAGGGTCGCGCAGGGTATCCAGCGGCGGGTGCAGACCGAGATTTATGGTACCGGCCAATACTCAGTAGCAACAGCCGCCAAGCGGATGGCTCTAACTAGGCTGCAGACCGGTCAGATCCTCTACCGAGGCGCTCCGGACAACAAGGCTTGGGTCGTTGCCGATTACTCCTCCGTCAACCCGTATTCGCCGCTTCAGCCATCGGGAGTGGTGAAGTTGGCCAACGCGATCAACTCCTACGGGAAGGTGTCGGACCTGCGAGCCTCCAACCCCGACTCGTTCCCAGACAAGGGTTGGTACTCGGTGCAACACCGGGTCGCACATCCCACGGTCTGTCCTCGCAGGACCACTTGGTGTTCGTCTGACAGGAACCTCTACCGCACCGAGTATCAGGTGACTCAGTTGATGCGAAGCGGCGGGGTGGTGAGGCCGATCGGAGTGCGCCCGGTCGATTCACGGCCAGGGTGGAACAACGCCTGGTACGAGAATCCTTACGGAGCGATGGGGATCGACTTCAAGAAGGAGTTCAACCACTTCGTCACCGGCGCTGCGGAGTTCCATTGGAACGTGCGAAAGATGGGCAGTTTCACTCCCTACCA
>CAIUSP010000002.1 GCA_903901855.1 uncultured bacterium
GACTCGCTTGCCTACTTCGCCCAGAGGTTCGAATTCGCGGTCGTGGCTACACCATTCCCGGCCAGCGGCCCAGAGGCCGAGGTGACGGCCGCCTCGATCGACGAGGTCGAGAGCACGATCGAGAGAACGGGTGTTCCAGCGGTCTTCCCAGAGGCGGATTCGAATACAGCCATCCTTCGTGGCATCGCCGAACGAACCGGAGTCCGCCTGATCCTTGGGCTCAGGGTGGAGTCGCCCGGCCGAGGTGGATATTCGACGATGCTTATCGACGACGCTCGACTGATCGCCCGGGGCCTCTCAGGATGAAGCTCGGCGGAGTTGCCGCCTCGACCATGGCATCTCTCGGCCTGCTCGTCGCAGGATGCGGAGGGATGGACGCCGAGTCGTTCGCCGAGAGAATCCGGGAACAGGGTGTCCAGATGCAGGTCGGCAGGGAGCTCCGCTCGGAACAGGAGGGCCTGACCGTCTACGACTTCAGGATCCCTCCGGTCGATTCGACGAGCGTGGAGGCCCGGGGAACCCTCGAGGTCTTCGAATCCGACGAGATGGCCAGAGAAGGCTGGACCCGCTGTCTCGCCGCAGCCGACCTCACCTGTTACCGCGCTGGTCAGGTGGTGGTGGTCCTGCCGAGCGACGGCCTCGAAGCTCGGCGGCTGGCCGCTGCGATGCAGCGGCTCGAACGATGATCTCGCAGGCGCTCAGGAGTTGCTGTACGAGAGCAGATAGAGACCCAGACAGGTGAAGGACACCATCACCGCCAGTAGCCAGTACTGGGAACGGAAGGCCATCTGAGGATCGCTGTAGGTGGCGATGGCGCGATCGTGGGCGAGCGCGAGGCCGGCGATGTGGCCGGCGACCAGAGCGGCCACCTGCACGTACCAGACGAGTGTCACGCCCACCACGCCGTAGTCGATCCCGGCGTCCGCGCCTCCGAACAGGTCGGACCCGACTCCGAGGGGATCGGACAGCAAATAGGTGAACTGGGCCTGCTCTTGGAAGACCAGGAAGCTGAAGTAGTGAGCGACCAGGTAGGCGAGCGCGATCGGGATGAGGGTGTGGGAGAAGGAGCGGATCAGGTCCTTGACCGGTGGAGAGCCCTTGACAGTGTGCATCCCCTTGACACCGAGGATGAAGAGTCCGCTGACGACGATCAGGACGATCGCCATCCAGACGCTGCCCGCCAGACGGAACGCTGCAAGACCGCCGAGCCCGAGATCGATCAGGGCGCTGGTGGTCTCGCCGATGATGTCCTGCAGAGCCCCCTCCTGAGCCCCATCGAAGGTGGTAATCCCGATCGCGACCAACACCAGCGCGGCAGATCCGGCGGGCGTGGACCACGAAGCCACGCCGGAGAGGAACTTCCTCACGCCGAGGATCCCGCCCCGCATCTCGAGCGACGAGAGCCGAGAGAACATCTCGAAATAGACGGCGAAAGCCTCCCCCCTCTCGGACCAGATACGGATTCCGAACAGATACATCCCGAGGAAGGTCCAAACGGTGTAGGCAAGGGTGAGGATGGCCACCGTTTCCGGCGTGACCAGCGAGATACCCGCGCCGCCGATCAGTTCCAGCCAGCCGAAGAGGACCAACACCGCGACCGCTGGCCAACGACCAAGTCGCTTCGGGTACGTGAGGCCAGCGCCCTTCAGGCCGACCCGCCCAGTTGCACGCGCAACCCACTCCGCGAGCGCCCTCCACGGGCTCAGGTAGGCGAAGACGTTCCCGAAGATCGCGCTGATCACGGGTATGCCGATCCAGAAGGTGACGAAGACGAAGGTGACCGAGAAGTTCCGCGCCGAATCCTGAACTCCGGCCAGGCCCGAGTAGACCACCAGGAAGAGGCAGGAGATCCCGAACAGGCCCGCGACCACCCTCGAGGCCCGTCCGCAGAGGACCTTCCCCAGTGCCGGAGCGACTGGCCTCCAGTGTTCTTCTTGGAGTCGAGGTCTCTGCCACAGAACGGCGAAGAGAGCGAACGAGAGGATCAGCACCAGCGAAGCACCCCATGCGAAGAGCCAGACCGGGATGGGCAGATCGCTGCGACCCTGCAGAGCGTGCGCGAGGGCCTGATCAGGCAGGCCTAACGCCGCCGCAACCCCGGAGAGCGCGGCGGCGGCCAGGAGCCATGGCGACCGGGCGGTCAGGCTGGTCTCACCTCGAGAGTTGCGACCAACACATGTGTGCCATCGGTCGTATGCGCCTCGATCTCGTAAGAGCCCTCGAGCTCTGCCAGGAAGGAGAACTCGACTGGTTTCACCCCGACTGCCGGCTTGGAGATGTCGTAGCCGTGGACGTGGATCTCCTCCACCGAACCGTCGGGGACCACGGTGAATGCGACCCTCTCGCCCGCCGAGAAGCGAATGGCCTCCGGGCCACCAGACGGCACGCCGCCCTTCATCCGGATGATCGGCTGTGCCGCCTCCGCCTCTTCGCGTGGACCGCTGGAGGTCGTGGTGACAGCATCGCGTCCGACCGAGTCGGACTCGGTGCCGCTGCCACTCGCGAGGACGAAGAAGAGCGCCACGACCACCGCCAGCGCACCTCCGACCAACAATGAACCTCTCGTTCTCGAACTCATCTCGTTCCTTTCGATCGACCCGACCGGCCAAGCCGAGCGGGTACTGGGGTGACCCGCTCCATGCGGGTCCTTCCTATCTAGACCGAAGAGGCCGGAGGTGGCCGGACAGCGAGACCGCGTGCGAGGAGCGCCTCAAGTCCGAAGGCGAAGAGCCCGTGACCCCGGCGACCGTGGCCGAGGTTCAAAGGGGGGCGTCGTCGGCACTTCGCCGCGACTTCCACTCCCAACCCGTGGTCGATCTGGCTCAGCGCGGCCAGCAGTAGGATCGTGCAGACGAGGAGGGTGAGCGCAACCGTCAGGAGCATGGCCTTCAGAATAGCGCCCGGGCCTCACGGCCCGGGCGCTATTCGCATCAATGATCCGGTGAGCGAGGA
>CAIUSP010000003.1 GCA_903901855.1 uncultured bacterium
CGGTCGAGCAGGGCCTCGCTCAAGCCCTCCTCACGCCCCGCGTCGAGATCATCGGCGTTTGCCGCGAGGATCTGGTCCTTGGCCGCCTCGATGCGTGCGGCGAGATCCTCGAGACAGGCGTCCTTCACCTCGGTATCGAGCGAAGAGAGGAAGTGGAACGCATCGCGCGCCGCGCGACACGCCTCGGTGACTGATCGTGATCCCGTCGTCATGGTCAGTGAAGAGTAGAAGAGAGGCGAACCGCAGACACTATTCCGGGATCAGGTGAGGACAAACCGGTCCCTGTGGATTGCCTCGGCTGCCGCATCAGGAAACTTCTCGGCGACCTGTTCGGTCCTCATCCCCTTCACAGCCGTCATCTCGGACGCACCCCATGAAGCGATCCCCTTGCCGATCACCGTCTCTGCTGCAACCACCTCCACTGCATCGCCTGCGAGGAATTCACCCTCCACCGAGATGATGCCGACCGGCAGCAAGCTGCTGCCAGAATCGCGCAAGCGCTCTGCGGCGCCGTCGTCGATCACCAAACGCCCCTTGGCCGGCTTTGCGTAGCGGAGCCAGAGCTTGAAGCCCGAGGCGGGCTCGGCGTGAGCATCGAACCGCGTGCCGATCGAGTCGCCGGCTACGGCGCGTCCCAGCGAGCCCTCGGCAGTGCCGTCGCAGATGACCGTCTCGATCCCCGAGGCCCCTGCCATCCCGGCGGCGGCGACCTTACTGCGCATCCCGCCGAGCCCGAAGGGTGAGGTCCCATCACCGATCTCGAGCTGATCGAGGACCGTGGGGTCGGAGACCTTGGAGATCAACTCCGCGGACGGATCCTCCCGCGGGTCGGCTGTGTACAGCCCTGCGATGTCGGTGAGCAGGACCAGGAGACGGGCCTCCATCATGATCGCGACCTGTGCTGCGAGGAAGTCGTTGTCTCCGAAGGTGATCTCGTCGGTTGCGGTGGTGTCGTTCTCGTTGACCACGGGGGTCACCTGCCAGTCGAGCAGGCGCTCGAGCGTATTGCGAGCGTTCAGCCAGTGATCACGAATCTGCAGGTCAGATGCGGTCAACAGCACCTGCGCCGCGCGGACATCGTTGGAAGCGAGTCTCGATTCGTAGGCGCGGAACAGGTCACCCTGCCCGACCGCCGAGGCCGCCTGGAGTTCGTCGATAGCCGCAGGGCGCGCATCCATACCCATCAACCTCATCCCGCGTGCGATCGCGCCCGATGTGACGAGGATGACCCTCTCGCCCTCGCCGTGGAGCGATGCGACTTGTGAGCAGACGAGGTCGAGCACGTCTTCGCGCAGGCTGCCGTCGGGGGCGGCCACGATCGAGGATCCGAGTTTGCAGACGACCGTCATGGTCGTGTGAGTCTATGAGCGGCTGGACGTTGGAGTGGGCGGCGGTGTGCGAGAGCTATCTGACTCGCCAGCGAAAGGTGGTCGTCGGACCCTCGAGACCAAAGAGCACTGCATGTACGCGGAATGTGTGACGGCCAGGCTTGAGCTTCCGGTAGGTCTTCGGTGTCGTGCACAAACCCTCCGGCCGAGCATCGATCTGGCAGAAAGTCGAGCCTGCGGCGCCAGCGGTCGGGGCAAAACGGAAGGTGGCGACCTTCGACCGTGTGCTCGCGCGAGGCTTGGCGGTCAACCTCATCGTCGCCGGGACATCGAAGGTTGCGGTGACGGACTTGGCCGCGTCCATCGTCAGGGTGCAATCGCTGGCCGAACTGCTGCAACCGCTTCCGGACCATCCGAGGAACGCGGAGCCGGCAGAGGCGGTCGCAGAGAGTGTCACCTCCGTATCCGTGAGGAAACTCGACGAGGTGAAAGAAGGAGTCGAGCCAGCCGTTGTGGTGGCGGTGATACTCCCGTCGCCTGTACCACTCTTGGCCACGGTCAAGAGTTCGGTGGTAGCGGGGCCCCAGTCGGAGTTGGCGCCGAAGGGGCCGCTGATGCTGGCACCCGTAGCTGTCAACCTGGTCAGCCCAGTCCCGTTCAGGTTCGCTCTATAAATGCTTGGGCCCACTCCGGTTCCGTCGTTGTAATACGAGCCGAAGATTATCTTCGTGCCGTCGGGCGAGTAGGCGGGGTAGAAGCCGGCCGGAGCCGCGAGGTCTGCATCGTCGGTGAAAACCGAGATGTTCCCTCCGTCGGCAACATCAGCGGTCATGATCTCCGCAGAGCCAGAGCGGGAACTGGTCCACGCGAAGCGGGCGCCGTCAGGAGAGATAGATGGCCTGCTGTAGTCGGCTCCCGCGTTGTTGGTCAGGTTCGCCTTGGATCCGCCTGTGAGTGCGTCCATCGAGAAGATCTCCTGATCCGTACCACCGCTGGTCCCGATATTCCTCTCCCAGAGAACTTTCGTGCCGTCTGGCGTCACCGATGGGGAATCATCGTCCTGCCCAACACCGGCAGAGTCGTCGGTCAGTCGGATTTCACCGAAGTAGGCGTTTCCCACCTCGATACGGTAGATCTCGCTGGCGTCTCCGCTGCCGCGGACCTCCGCCAGATGGGTTCCGTCCGGATACCAGGCAGGTGATCGGTCGACACTTCCGCTCTGCGTGCTTCGCGTCTGATTGGAGCCGTCGACTGCGCTCATCGTGTAGATCTCGTAGTTGCCATCGCGAGTGGAGGCGAAGGCAACCGTTCTCCCGTCGGGCGAGAGGGCAGGCTCGATGTCATGGACCGAATCGTCGTTATCGGTCAACTGGCGCAGATCGGTTCCGTTCGAGGACATCGAGTAGATCTCGTATCCACCGTCGCGGTTGCTCGAGAAGACGATCCGGCCGTTTGTGCCGGGAAAGGTTGCGCCCTGTGTGCCCGCTGCTGCGACCAGAAACGCACAGACTGTGATGGACGCGGCAATTACGGCCAGAAGGGGTGAGGAACGCCTTGTGAAAGCAGGCTGCTTCATCGGTCTACCGTGATTAAACAAGCTTCGCCGGAGAAAGTTTCGTCTCCGAAGTCGCTCAGCTGAAATCGAGTTCGAACGCCTCATCTCCCACGATTACCTCATTCCCACGCTCGAATCCTGCCCTGCGGAGTTCAGCGAGCACGCCGATCTCCTTCAAGCGGCTTTCGAGGTATCCGAGTGCCTCGGGATTGGAGAGATCATGGCGGGCGAACAGGAGCTCTATCCCTCGGCCCTCGATACGCCACTTGCCGGCGCCGTCGGCAACGACCTCGAAGCCCTCTTCTTCGCCCGGGCGGTAGACCATGTGTCCGGCACCTGCTCCGGCTGCGGTCGACTTGGGAGCGCTGACAGCGTCGGCTGGCAAGGCGGCGAAGATCTCACGCTTCAAGTCATCGAGACCCTCCCCCGTGGCAGACGATGCCGCGAGCACCACAATGGGCGCATTTTCGCCAGAGCCGACCTCAGCCCGCAGCTCATCCAGGGCGACTGCCACTTCCTCAATCGATGCGAGGTCCCGCTTGGAAAGGACGAGGATTTCTGGGAGCGACTCGAGCCCCTCCCCGTAGCTTGCAAGCTCGGCCCGGACGGCCCGGTAGTTCGTTGCAGGGTCGCCCTCGGAAGGTTCGATCTCGACCAGGTGTACGAGCAGGCGACAGCGCTCGATGTGCGCGAGGAACTCGTGCCCCAGGCCCGCACCCTCCGCGGCCCCCTCGATCAACCCCGGGATGTCAGCGAGGGCGAGCGCTCGATCGTCGAAGTCGAGTATCCCGAGCGCCGGCTCCAAGGTGGTGAACGGATAGTCCGCCACCTTCGGTTTGGCTCTGGTCAGCCGAGTGAGCATCGATGACTTGCCCGCGTTTGGTAGGCCCACCAGGCCGACATCGGCGAGCATCTTCAGTCGCAGTTCGATCCACCCCTCCTCTCCGTCGAGGCCGCGCTCCGCAAAGCGCGGGGTGCGCCGGGTAGAGGTTGCGAAGCGCTTGTTGCCCGCGCCACCCACTCCCCCACTTGCCGCAGTGAGTCGCTCACCCGGTGAGAGCAGTTCGCGCTCGGTTCCGTCGATTCCGCTCACCACCGTTCCGGGCGGGACCTGGATTACGAGGTCCTCGCCGGTTTCGCCGCGACGTCGGCTTCCGCTTCCGTGAGAGCCGCGCTCGGCCCTGAAGTGACGCCGTTTGCCAAGGGCCGAGAGATCTCTGCGCTGCGGATCGCAGACGAGCACCACGGCTCCTCCATGACCCCCGTCTCCGCCATCGGGCCCGCCCCGTGGCACGTGGGCCTCACGCCGGAAGCTGACGCAGCCATTGCCGCCGGCCCCTCCCTCGACCCAGATTCTCGCCTGATCGAAAAGCATCTTCCGCGCGAGTATCGCGCCTTCACCGCGGGGCGTTGAAACCCTCCGCCCTCTGCGGCAGGCGGACTACTCGTCGTTGGTCTGGGAACTCTCGGCCGCGGCAGCGGAGGCTGCCTCTACGGCACCATTCTCGACCACGCTCACCATGCGTCCGCGGCGGCCCGGCTTGAACTCGACCGTCCCGGGCCTAGTGGCGAACAAGGTGTGATCGCGCCCCATACCCACACCGTCGCCGGCGCGGAAACGGGTGCCGCGCTGACGCACGATGATCTCGCCGCCCGAGACTGCCTCGCCAGCGAAGACCTTGACCCCGAGCATCTTCGGGTTCGAGTCACGACCATTCCTGGAGGAGCCGAGTCCCTTCTTATGAGCCACTCTCTTCCTCCTTCTTCGCTGCTGGCTTGCGCGAGAGCATCTTCACCTCGGTCACCTCGAGCCGGGTGAGCTCGGAGCGATGGCCCTTGGTGCGGCGATATCCCTTACGGCGCTTGTACTTGAAGACACGAATCTTCGGTCCGCGCTCGTGCGCGGTGACCTTCGCTTCGACCTTCACCTTCTCACACTCAGGCCCGGCCACCATCTCGCCGTCACTGAAGGCGACCGCCTTGAGACCGACCTTGTCGCCCTCTTCGGCCTTCAGGCGGTCGACGAGCAGGGTCGAGCCCTTCTCGACCCGGTACTGCTTGCCACCTGTCTCGATTACCGCGTAAGTCATCTCGATTCCTCTTGGTCGTCGCAATGCGAATCCGGCGCGCTACGGCGAGGCAGTGTAGCCCCTACTCGCCAGCCGGTGCGGCAGCTTCGCTGCCGATCAGCTCCGCCGTCGCTTCTGCCCGTCCCACGCTCGAGATCTTGACCATCCGACGCTCTCCGACCTCACCGGCGGCACCGGAGACGGAGACCACGTATGAGTCCACTCGCGCTACCCCGTCATCGGGGTTGTACATGTGGGGCTCCTCGATTTCCACCAGCACCTCGTCTCCGACCGAGAACGGGAGCGACCTCTCCGTGATCTTCTCGTCGCTTCCGCTGCCGGTCACTTCGAACGTGTCGAGCGCAAGCGCATCGCCGCCTTCGAAGTGGAACCGCTTTCCGGTCCGTTCCTCTAGCTCTCGCAGGCCTGAATCGGCCTTGAGCAGCTCCCGGGCGACCTTCGGGTTCACCCTGATCAGATAGGCCTCGGGGGATGGATCGGCCGCCACGACATCGTCCAGCTGCCTCATCACCTCGATCGAAACGGTCTCCTCGGAGCTCACCACGCCTTCTCCGTCGCAGGTGGGGCACCGCTTGGTGAGGATCTCGCGGACACCGTCGGTGACGTTCTGTCGGGTCATCTCGACCAGGCCCAGGGGGGAGATCTCGACCACGTAGGTCTTGGTCCGGTCCTCCTCGAGCGCCTTGCGCATCGTCTTCAGGACCTGCTCGCGGTTGCGCGAGCGGGCCATGTCGATGAAGTCGATCACGATGATCCCGCCGATGTCACGCATCCGCAGCTGACGCACTGCTTCTACTGCGGCCTCGACATTCACTTTGGTGATCGTGTCCTCGAGTCTCCCCTTCCCGCGTCCGGTGAAACTCCCGCTGTTGACGTCGATCACGGTGAGAGCCTCGGCGTAATCGATGATCAGGTAGCCACCCGAAGGCAGATCGACTCGCCGCGACAAGGTCGAGTCGAAGGCCTCGGTAACCCCCCAACGTTCGAAGATCGGCTCGCGGTCGTCGTAGATCTCGACTCCGTCGACCAGATCCGGTGCGGTGCGCTCGAGGAAGTTGCGCACGCGTTCGTACTGCTGCTGATCGTCGATCACGCAGCCCTCCATCTCCTCGGCGAGGACGTCACGGAGAACTCGAATCGAGAGGTCTGCCTCCTGGAAGATCAGATCTCCCGCGGCCGCCTCCTCTGCGCGCCGCTGGATCACCTCGTCGAGCTTGTGCAGGTACAGGACCTCACGTGCGAAGTCCCGCTGGCCGACCCCCTGCGCGGCGGTTCGCACGATCACGCCGCCCGAGCCGATGTCGACCTTGTCGATGAGCTTTCGCAGGCGCTGACGCTCGCCATCGGGCAGGCGCTTGGAAACGCCCGTTCCGCCGCCTTGCGGCATGTAGACCAGATACCGGCCGGCGATCGAGAGCTGCATCGAGAGCCGGGCACCCTTGCTCTTGAGTGGGTCCTTGACCACCTGGACCACGATCTCCTGACCGGGCTTGATCAGCTCGTTGATGCGGACCCCATCTCCGTGTCCGCGCTTCGGTGCCTCCTTGCCTCCTGGGAGGACTATCTCATCTACGTGGAGGAACCCGTTCCGCTCGAGACCGATGTCGACGAATGCCGCCTCCATCCCGGGCAGGACGTTGTCCACCTTCCCCTTGTAGATGTTCCCCACGATCGACTTGCGACCCTTCCGCTCCACATAGAGCTCGGATACCTGCCATCCGTCGCCGGGGTTTGCCTTGCTCGACCGATCGGGTTTTCCCTCGGCCTCGAGCGTCGCAACCCGGGTCTCGCCCGGATCCACGCTCACGAGAATCGTCTTCTTCATTTGTTTCCTTTCCGCGCCGGGCAGATACTCCGGCAGAGGCGCGCAACTCGATACGACCCGCGGAAAGCGGGTTCGTGGAAATGCAGCGGGTCTCTGTGGGGTCTCTGGTTATCAGCGCAACGGGGTGTTGTTTGCCCCGTCGCCTGGCTCGAGCCGCATCTGGACATGAACGGCCTGCATCAAACCGATTGCCAGGAAGGTCACCAGAACAGATGAGCCTCCATAGCTCATGAGTGGCAGTGTTATTCCCGTAACCGGCATTAGACCTAAGTTCATTCCGATGTTCACGAAGACCTGGAAAAGCAGCATCGCGGCGATTCCGCCGACGACGAGGGTTCCGTAGAAGTTCTTTGATTGGATCAAGAGTCTCAGCGCCCGCCAGATGAGTAGGGCGTAGAGACATATTACGAACCCAGCGCCCAAAAAGCCAAACCGTTCGCCGATTACGGCGAAAATGAAATCTGTGTGTCGTTCCGGCAGGAAGCGCAGATCGGCCTGAGTGGAGTCTCCCCCACGCCCTGTCTTGCCTCCTGAGCCGATCGCGATCAAGGCCTGGTTGACCTGATAGCCAGCTTCTGCCGGGTTTGCACTCGGCGAGAGGAAGCTGGTCAGGCGCTCCTGCTGGTAGGCGCGGAGGATCGGAACTCCGGCAGCCGGCGCTGCCACCAACACCAAAGCGCCGAGCGCGACCACGACCCCTCCGATCGCTACCAGGTGCTTCCACGGGGCACCAGACAGGAACAGGATCGTCAGCGTGATGAACCCGAGCACGAGTGCGGTGCCGAGGTCCGGCTGGAGGAACACGAGGAGCGCGGGGAAGGATCCCAACAAGAGGATGCGGATCGTGCGACGAGGGTCATCCATACGGCGAGTCATCTCGATCGCGAAACCTGCGAGGGCGACGATCAGGATCACCTTGGCGAGCTCGGACGGCTGGAATCGGAAGTAGGGCAGTTCGATCCAGCGCCGCGATCCTCTTGCTGCCGCTCCGAACAGGAAGACCATCAGGATCGAACCGATCATCAACGAGTAGAGGCCGATCCTCACCTCACGAACGCGGGAGTAGTCGAATCGCGCCACCGCGATCATCACCGCGATACCGATCAGGCCGTAGAGAGCCTGCCGAAAGGTGAAGTAGAGAGGCTGGCCGGGGATGTCATCCTGAGTCGCGCTGCCGAGGGTGAACACACTGAACGCAATGAGGGCTATCGCTGCGGTCAGCATCCAGGGATCCATATACGAGAGCCTCAGCCGCTCGGCAAGGGACGGGCGGTCATTAGTGAGTTCGATCCTCCCGCGACGGGCCTCCACTAGTCGCTCACCGCCCCGCTCTTGCCGACTGCGGAGGGAACCTGGGGGATCTCGAAATAGGCCTCGAGGATCCTCGCCACGACCGGCGCGGCCGCGTCGGCTCCGAAACCTCCTCGCTCGATCGTGGCGACCACCACGATCTCTGGATCTCCGGCGGGCGCCATGGCTGCGAACCAGGACTGATCCGGAACGTCGGTGCCCCGCTCAGCGGTTCCGGTCTTGCCCGCAACCGGGATCTTCCAGTTACCGAACACCTGGTACGCGGTACCGGTGGGCTCTTGCAGAGCCTGCTCGAACCCGTCGAGGAGGGTCTCGCGCGTACCCGGCGAGAACTCGATCTGGCGCTTCGCAGCCGGGAGGACCTCCTCGATCGTCTCACCGGTGACCGTCTCGATCGATTGGGCGAGATGCGGGGTCACGACCGTTCCCCCGTTTGCCACAGCCGAGTAGGCGACGGCCATCTGGAGCGGATTCGTCTGCATATCGCCCTGCCCGACCGAGAGATTGACGTTGTCGCCATCGGTCCAGGGTCGATCGGTCAGTTCCTCCGAGAACAACTGATTGCGCCACTTCGGATTGGGTACGAGTCCTTCGGTTTCGGCCGGCAGGTCGATCCCGGTGGTCTCACCCAGCCCGTAGAGCTTCGCCCAGTCTTGGATCTGACCTCCGTCGCCGCTTGCCCTGGCCTCCAGCCCGAGTTCGTAGAAGTAGACGTCTGACGAGACCCGCAGCGCATCGACCATGTCGATCGGCCCGTAGACCTTGTCTCCGGCGTTCTTGAAGCTGATCGTGTCGACGGTGACCTCTCCGGTGTCTTCGACCACCGTCTGTGGAGTGATCAGGCCCTCCTCCAGCGCGGCGGTTGCGGTGATCAGCTTGAAGGTCGAAGCCGGCGGATACAGTCCCTGGATCGCCCGGTTGGCAAGAGGCGCATCGTTTTGTTTGGCGGTCAGCTGCCGGTACTGACTCTCGGTGATCGGACGGGTGAAGATCGCGGGGTCGAATGTGGGGGTTGATCCCATGGCGAGGATCTCGCCGGTCCTCGGATCCATGGCCACGAACGCTCCAGGCAGACCGAAGGAGCCCAGCGCGGCCTCACCGGTGGCCTGCAGATCGGAGTCGATCGTGAGCCTGACGTTCTGTCCCGCAGTTGCCGGCTTGTCGGCGAGGGTCCCGCGGGTATTCCCCAGAGAGTCGACCTGGATCCTGGTTGCACCGGGCGCACCGCGCAAGAAGCGGTCGTACTCGTACTCGATCCCCGATTGACCGACGAGATCACCCTGGCGTAGCCCCCGGTAGCGCGGAAGCTCCAGTTGCTCCGCGGTCACCTCACCCACGTTGCCGAACAGGTGCGCGGCGAGGTAGCCCCGTGGATAGTCCCGGACGAAGACCCTCTCCACGTCTACCCCGGGAAACCGGTCGCGATTCTCGCGCAGGTAGAAGACCTTCTCGAGCCCGAGATCCTGGCTCAGGATCACTGCGCCGCCGGGTACATCGGCGTTTTCGGGTCTGAGCTTCTTCTTCAGGTCCAGGTAGCGAATCCCGGTCACCTGGGAGAGGCTCCGAATCTCGGCCTTCAGCTTGGGGCCGGGCGGAGGGAGTTCGACCGGGGTGACCCTGAGTTCATTGCGGGTCCGATTCGAGACCAGGATCTTGCCGTTGCGGTCGACCACTTTTCCGCGCGGCGGCTGGACCCTTATCTCGGCGATCCGATTGTCGTTTGCCTGCTGGAGGTATTCGTCTCCATTCAGGATCTCGAGCTGCCACAGCCTGAGTACACCGACCGCAAACAGGACGACCGCCAGCCCTGCGAACACCGCCACCCTCACTGCGAGCCGCGACTGCTCGGCCTCGCTTCTCCCTGGTTCCCGCATGTACATGGAGATTAGGCCCCGGCCTCTTCGACTCTCTTCTCCTTCTCGCGGAGCCTGCGCATCCGCCGCCCCTCCTGAGAGGGACCGTCCTCGATCAAGGCCGATCTCAGCCAGAGACGAACCAGGAGGAGGACCGGCATCACCAAGAGGAACCCGAGAAGCGTCTCCACCAGCAGGTCACGTGCAACTCCGCCGGTGACCTCGGAATCGACCCCGAGCCCGAGCTGGATGACCGCAAACAGACCGCCGCCCGCGAAGGTGAAGAGACCGCCCAAGAGGACCGCTGCCAGCCTGGTCGGCCTTCCCACGTCTTCCCGATAGCGTCCGGCGAAGTAGCCGACGGCCATCAGGGTCAGAGCCAGGGCACCCAGATCGGACATCAAGAGGCAGTCGAGCAACAGTCCGACCGAAAAGCCGAAGACCGACCCGGTAAGGCTTCCGCCCAGAAGCCCGACCGACATCACGACGAGGAGTGCGATCTCGGGACTCGAGCCGAAGATCCAGAGCTGTGAGAAGAAGGAGGTCTGGAGGATCGCGACCAGGAGCGCGAGCGCGCACAGTCGAGCGACGATCTTCCAGGTGACGATCATCCCTTGCTCCCGCTGGCCAACACCTTGACGTAGTCCATGTCACGCAGATCCGCGTAGACCCGAACCTCCACCCGCTGATAGGCCTGCAATTCCTCGAGCGAGACTTCGGAGACCCTTCCGATCGGAATTCCCGGCGGGAAGAGCGAAGAGAGCGCCGGGTCCGAGAAACCTGCGGTGACGACCATCTGACCCTTTCGGATCTCCTCGCCACCCCTGATGTAGTTCAACTGGAGGTTCTGAGGCTTGCCGAGCTCTGGCTCGATCACCCCGATGGTGCCAGAGGGGAAAACCCGAGCTGCGACGGAACTGTCCGAATCGGTGATCAGGGTGACCTCCGAATTGCCGCGATTGACCAAGGTCACCCTCCCTGCGAGTCCTGCCGGAGATACGACCGGGTCGTCGAGGCGTACGCCGGCAGAGGAGCCCTTGTCGATCACTACGGTCGAGTACCAGACGGTGGGAGAGCGCCCGATCACCCGCGCGTCGACCGGGGTGGATCCCGTAGGCACCAGACCCCCGACGAGCGAATCCAGCTTTGCACGCTGCGATCCAGCCGTGGCCGTGGACTCCGACTCAGCCAGGCGGTTTCGGAGATCTGCGACCTCGTCACGGAGCCGCGCATTCTCCCCCCGAGCATCGAAGGTCTCGCTGAACCAGTTGATCAGGTCCCTTGGGGGCTTGAGAGCCCTGCTGGCACCCTCCTCGACTGGCCCGAGGAGGTTCGAGACCAGACCCTGCCCTGAGTGCAATGGGCCCGTGGGGCCCTCCTGGAAGTAGAGGCTGAGCATGGTCAACCCGGCCACCACGAGCACGGCCAGCACGGTTCGCCTTCTGCGCACTTCTTTCCGGTACATGTTCTGGTTTCTGTTCCTGGGCCGGTTGGTTGGGGGTCTGGCCCGGAGCCCTGCCTGAGGCGTGGGTCCGAGGCCCTGCTGACCCTAATTCTGCCGGGTGGACCGGAGCAGCTCCGGGGCCAAGCGTGCAAGCAGGTCCAGTGAAAGGCCGATCACGTTCGACAGATCGCCCTCGATCCGCTCGACGAGGCCGGATCCGGTGCCCTGCACCGCGTAGCCGCCGGCGCGTCCGACCCACTCCTCCCCAGCAATACAGGCATCGACGAGATCGTCTGTCAGTTCCCTGAACCGGACCGTCGTCTGTTCGACACCCGCCCGGGGAGAATCCTCGCCGGGCATGAGGATGCAGATCGCTCCCACCACCAGGTGCTCCGTGCCGGAGAGCGCGAGCAGCATACGCCGAGCGTCTGAAGCGTCGAACGGCTGCCCGAGAGCTCGGTCATCCAGGACCACCTCGGTATCTCCGGCGACGACCGGAGTGACCAGAGCATCAGAGCGCGACTTCACGGCCAACGCCTTCGAGACAGCGTTCGACCTCACCAGCTCGACCGGTTCACCTTCGGTCTGCTCGGCCACATCAGGGTCGACCACCTCCACCTCGAGACCGAGTCCTCGCAGCAAGGCCAACCTCTGGGGAGATCGACTCGCGAGAATCACGCCGCTCACAGGCTCACCGACGGTGGCTCAGAGTTCGGGGAACCAGATCCCGATCTCACGCTCGGCGGATTCCGGGGAATCCGAACCGTGGACCAGGTTGAAGGTGACCTCGAGACCGAAATCACCTCTGATCGATCCAGTGGCAGCCTCGACCGGATCGGTCGATCCGATCAACTGACGTGCTGCGCCGATCGCGTTCGGACCTTCCAGCACCGCTGCCACCAGCGGGCCTCCAGTGATGAAGGAGACCAGCTCGCCGAAGAAGGGCTTTTCGGAATGCTCCGCGTAATGCGCGTTGGCGATCTCTTCATCGGCGGTGAGGAGTTTGAGTGCGACCAACGAGAGTCCCTTGTCCTCGAAGCGCGAGATGACCTCGCCGGTCAGGCGCCGTTCGAAGGCGTCCGGCTTGACCAAGATGAGAGTTCTTTCCATGACGAGGAAACTACCGATTCGTCTCAGTCGCCGGAGCGCCGAGTGGGTGATCCTCCTGATTCCCGCCGAGGTTCGCCGCCCTTGGTCGCCGGTCGACCCCGGGGAACCCTGCGAGCCTGCCGCTCAGCCGTCTCTCCTGTTCGCGGCTCACTCGAAGCCCCTCCCTGCTGGGATCTCGCCTCGGCGGCACGTGCGCGTCGCTCGCGATCGCGCTGATCGCTGTCGCGCTGATCCTGAATTCCCTGTCTGGTCGCTCTGGTGGCCTGCGCCCTAGAGCGCTGCTGCGAGATGCCCTCACGACGCCGCGGGACAGCCGTCTCGCAGTAGGGACAAACCTTCCAGCGCGGATCGAGAGGCTTACGGCACTTGCGGCAAGGGGAGCGGAGCTTCCGCTCGCAATTCGGACAGCTGAGGAAGTCCCTGCCGACCGGATACTCGCAGTGAGGGCAGGAGCCCTCGACCAGTTCCCGCAGCCTGAGTTCTGCCGCGCGGAGCTCGAGCTCGCGCTCTTGACGATCCTCGATGAACTCCGGCGGGCGCAGGATCGTATATACGACCGTTCCGAAGAAGGGAAAGAGCGAGGCCGCGACCGAGCACGCGATCAAGACGGGGTCCTCGATCCGCCTGCGGGCGTCGAGATAGGTCCAGTAGATCAGAGCCAGATAGGTGACGACGAGGAAGAGGACGAAGAAGCTCAGAAACAGTCCGATTCCTCCACCGAAGCCGAATATTCCCAGGAGCGTAGGCATCTCTAACGCCTATTTTCCCTTTCGACGACCAAGACCCTGCAAGCCCACGCGCAACTCACAGGTAGGCCAGACCGAACACGTAGCCGATCGCGAAGAAGATGATGATCACGATCGCGACGATCGCTGCAACCAGACCCATCATCGTCAGTAGTTCACTTCTCGCTTCCTTGTCCATACGTACCTAGAAGGTAGTGGGAACCGGTGACGACCGCGACACCTCCGTTGCGATGCGCTATCTCACGGGATCTGGCGATGGCCTCCGCAGGGTCGGAAACGACCTCTGAAGCGACCCCGAAGCGCTCGCAGATGGCTGCCAACTCCGAGGCGGGTATGCACTTGGCCCCCGGGCGGCCGGTGCCCGCCATCCGGTCCTCGGCGATCTCGGTGCAAACGAACGTCTCCGATATTCCCGCCAGGGCCTCGATCATTCCCGGGGCATCCTTGTCCTCGAGGATTGCGATGCAACAGACCACCGGCCCGTCCTCACCGACGGCTGGAAGGGCCTCGGCCAGCGCCCGGGCAGCATCTGGGTTGTGGGCAACATCCAGGACCACCGGAGGATCGCCTGCCAAGACCTCCAGCCGGCCGGGAATCACGAATTCCGAGAGATCGACGGCGGGATACGTCTCTCCTCCATCTCCGATCAGCACCTCTGTTGCGGCAAGCGCAAGACCGAGGTTCCGGCGTTGGAACGCGGGCAGGGTGTCGGGGCCGGCCGGCTCCGCGATCACCCAGCGTGCATGTCGATCGGCCACGAACTCCTCGACCACCGGCTCGACCCATGAGGACGGATCCGGACCGGTGACCAGCACGCTGTGGTCGCGCAAGACGGCGAGCTTCTCGGCCGCGATCTCGGCGACTGTGTCTCCGAGCCACTCGGTGTGATCGAGACCGACTGAGGTCAGGATCGTCACCTTCGACGGGATGACATTGGTTGCATCCAACCGTCCGCCCAGCCCAGCCTCGATCGCTGCGGCCTCCACCCCGGCCTCTGCGAACGCGCAGAATGCCGCAGCGGTTAGGAGCTCGTACTGGGTGACAGGTCCCTCGTCGTCGCTGGACGCCCGGTCGGCCGCTACCGCAGCACGCTCGGCTTGCTCGAGAACCGCGAGGAAGAGATCCGAACCGATCGGCTCGTCCGCGATCTCGATCCGCTCCCGCCATGAAGTCAGGTGAGGAGAGAGATAAGCGCCGGTCAGGCGCTCTCCCGATCCGCCGGCGAGCCTGGCGATGTATCGCGTGGTGGAGGACTTTCCGTTCGTTCCCACCACATGAGCGCTCGCGAATCGCCGCTGGGGTAGACCGAGCAGCGAGCAGAGCCGCTGCATCCGCTCGAGCCCCAGCTTCCATCCGATCGGCTCCCGCGCAGCGAGGATCCTCTCGGCGGCCGCATCGGTCTCGTTCAGGAGAGATCCTCCAGCTCGGACCGGTACATCTCCAACTTCTCCCTCTCCTCCTCGACCACTTCAGGCGGTGCGCCTGCGACGAACTTGTCGTTGGCCAGCTTTCCCTCGGCACGGGCGACCTCGGAGCGCAAAGTCTCTCTGCGTTCCTCGATCCTCGCGGCGACCGCCTCGGCGTCGACACCTTCGGCAGCGAGGATCTCCACTCCGGCCACGGTCGCAATCGCTTCCCCCCCGGCATCCCCGAACTCGACCCTGGTGAGTCGACCGACCAGTTCGTGGGGCTGGGCACCCGGCATCCGTCCGGCGAGAGTGGCCCCGGCGGCCACCCCGGCGAGATCACGCCAACGACGGAGCGCCTTGGTCGTCTCGATCGCCTTCGCCATCTCCCCCTCGGCCGCCTGATCGACCAAAGCCTCGTCGAACGCGGGGTAGGGATGGATCATCAGGGCCTCGGCTCGCCCTTCCCGCTCGGGCAGGTACGAGTAGATCTCCTCTGTGACGAAGGGGACGAAAGGATGGGCCAACGCAAGCGTTCCCTCCAGCACCCACAGCAAGGTGCGTGATGCGTCCTCGTCGCCCTCGTAGAGTCTCGGCTTGACGATTTCGAGATACCAGTCGCAGAACTCGGACCAGAAGAACTCGTAGAAGCTGAGCACCGCATGCGCGAAGTCGAACCTGCCGACGCAATCCGAGATCTCGGCTACGGCTCGCTCGAACCTCGAGATGATCCAGCGGTCCTCGACCGCGGCGCTGCCGGTCCCGGGCTCGACCGACTCGTCGCACGAGGTGAGGATCAGCCGCGAGGCGTTCCAGAGTTTGTTGGCGAGATCCCGGCCTTGCTGAACCCGAGCCTGAGAGAAGCGTACGTCCTGCGTGGAAGACATCGCGAGGAGGCCGAAGCGCAGAGCATCTGCTCCGTGCTCATCGATCTCTACCAGGGGGTCGATCCCCGTTCCGAGGCTCTTCGACATCCTCCGGCCATCAGGGGCCTGGACGACCGAGTGGACGTACACGTCTGAGAAGGGGACCTCTCCCGTGAACTCGAGCGAACACATGATCATCCTCGCCACCCAGAGGAAGAGGATCTCCCGGGCCGTGCTGAGGAAATCAGTCGGGAAGAATGCCTTGAACTCGGATGCCTCCGTGTCCGGCCACCCGAGCGTCGCGAACGGCCACAGCGCCGAACTGAACCAGGTATCGAGTACGTCCTCGTCGCGTACCCATCCATCCCCGTCGGGCTCGATCTCTCCCACATAAATCTCCTCGCCGCGGTACCAGACCGGAAGCCGGTGCCCCCACCACAGTTGGCGCGAGACACACCACGGCCGTATGTTCCTCATCCACTCGAGACAGACGTCCCGCGAAGAGTCCGGCGTGAACCTGACCTCTCCCTTCTCCACCACCTCGATCGCGGGCTTTGCGAGTTCATCCATGCGGCAGAACCACTGAAGCGAGATGAGGGGCTCGATCCGCTCACCGGAGCGGTGCGAGAAGGGAACCGAGTGCACGTACTCCGTCTCGGAACGGAGGGAGCCCTCGGCACGTAAGGCATCCACGACAGCCGTCTGGGCCTCGGACGCGGTCATGCCAGCGTACGGCTCACCAGCTTCGGCGGACATCTTGCCGTCTTCCCCGATCACGCTGATCTCCTCGAGTCCGTGCTTGCGGCCGATCTCGAAGTCGTTGGGGTCGTGGCCCGGGGTGATCTTGAGCGCTCCGGTGCCGAACTCGGGATCGACGTGCTCGTCGGCGATCACAGGAATACGGCGTCCGACGAGCGGCAGGATCACCTCGGAGCCCACCAGGGAGGAGTACCTCTCGTCGCCCGGCGACACGGCAACGGCGGTGTCGGCGAGCATCGTCTCGGGCCGAACGGTGGCGACCACCAGCTCACCCGCGCCGTCAGCGAGCGGATAGGCGATCTCGTAGAGGCTGTCGGTCACCTCGCGGTTCTCGACCTCCAAGTCCGAAATGGCCGAACGGGAGCCGGGATCCCAATTGACCATGTAGTTGTCGCGATAGATGTAGCCACGTTCGTGGAACTCGCAGAAGACCCGAATTACCGCCTTCGCGTACTCATCGTCGAGGGTGAATCGCTCGCGCTCGTAGTCGCACGAGGCTCCGAGCCTCTTGTACTGCTCGAGGATCCGCGATCCGTACTGTTCCTTCCACTCCCAGACCTTCTCGACGAATGCCTCGCGCCCCATCTCGTGGCGGTCGAGTCCCTTCGCCCGGAGCTCCTTCTCCACCACCGCCTGGGTGGCGATGCCCGCATGGTCGGTTCCCAGGGTCCAGAGAGTGTTCCTTCCCTGCATTCGTCTCATCCGGACGATCGCGTCCTGGATCGAACCGTTGAGACCGTGACCCATGTGGAGCGCTCCGGTCACGTTGGGTGGAGGGATCGCGACCGAGAAGTTCTCGTCAGGATCACCGGTTGCCTCGGGATGGAACCAGCCACCATCCATCCAGCGTTCGAAGACGCGTGACTCGACCTCGCCGGGGTTCCAGCGTGTGGTCGCTTCCAGCCTCGCCTTGCGCTCGTCGCTCACGGTCGGGCGATTATCGCCCCAAAGCGGTTACCGATGCGTCCGTGGGAGCTTCCGGGATCAGGCGGTTCGTTCGCCGAGGGTGCCCACCGGATCGGTGGCAGGCAGTCCGGCCTCTGCCGAGGGGGCCTCACCGGTCACTATCTCCGGTGGCAGTCCCTTCTCGATCGTCTCCTTGGTGATGACGCATCGGGTGACGTCCGCCCGGGAAGGCAGTTCGAACTGAACATCCAACAGTGTCTCTTCGAGGATCGAACGAAGGCCTCTGGCGCCGGCATCCCGCTCGATCGCTCGGTCCGCGATCGCCGCAAGCGAGTCAGGCGCGAAGACCAGTTCGACGTCGTCGTACTTGAACGAACTGCGGAACTGGTTGACGAGAGCGTTGCGGGGCTCGGTGAGGATCCTGATCAGATCCTCACGCTTCAACTGGTGGATGGCCGAGACGACAGGCAACCTCCCGATGAATTCGGGGATCAACCCGTACTCCATGAGGTCCTCGGGAAGCACATGCTCGAACACCTCTCCCAGGTCTTCGGCAGCCTGTGAAGCGATCTCGGCGCCGAAGCCGATGCCCTTGTTCCCGACCCGTCTCTCGACCACCTCATCCAGCTGTGCAAACGAGCCGCCGCAGATGAAGAGGATGTTCGAAGTATCGATCGTGAGGAACTCCTGGTGGGGGTGCTTGCGACCTCCCTGAGGCGGCACCGAGGCGCTGGTCCCCTCGATGATCTTGAGCAGCGCCTGCTGCACACCTTCCCCTGAGACGTCTCGGGTGAGCGACGGGTTGTCCGCCTTGCGGGCGATCTTGTCTATCTCGTCGAGATAGATGATGCCCCGCTCGGCCTTCTTCACATCGAAGTCGGCGGCCTGGATCAGCTTCAACAGGATGTTCTCGACATCCTCTCCCACGTATCCGGCCTCGGTAAGTGCGGTCGCATCGGCGATCGCGAAAGGAACGTTGAGGATCCGCGCAAGCGTCTGGGCGAGCAGCGTCTTGCCGCACCCGGTCGGGCCGAGCAAGAGGATGTTCGACTTCTGGAGTTCGACCTCGTCGGACTTCGAGCCGGCCATCTCTATCCGCTTGTAGTGGTTGTAGACGGCGACGGAGAGCGAGCGCTTGGCGCTCTCCTGGCCCACCACGTACTCGTTGAGCGTCTCGAAGATCTCGGTCGGCTTGGGCAGGTTCTCCATCTCGATTCCGGGCACATCGGCAGCGGACGATCCAGAGACCTCCTCGTCGATGATCTCGTTACAGAGATCGATGCACTCGTCGCAGACGTAGACGCCCGGACCCGCGATCAGTTTCTTGACTTGACGCTGCGACTTCCCGCAGAAACTGCAAAGCAGCTGCTCGTTGGAATCGGTTGGACGTGCCAGCGGAACTCAACTCCTAGATGTTCGGCGTGGATGACGGCAAGAGAGACTCTTCCGTCCGTGTGCAGGTGGATTACGCCGCTTCAGGCACCTTTCCTGCCCACCTGCCGGAATGCGAGAGAGCTTGCGTTCAGCTGAAACGGTCCCAGCGGGCGAGATCGAGGCGCGGATCTATCTCCCTGCCTCGAGCTCGAATCTCGAAATGGAGATGACAGCCGGTCCCCTTGGCGTTTCCCGTCGTGCCTACACGCCCGACCGTTTCGCCGGTAGACACCCGCTCGCCCAAGCCCGGCAGTGCGGGTTTGCGGAGGTGCGAGTAGAAGTACGAGCGACGTTCACGAGCCCCGAGGATGCGCAGGAAGTTGCCGTAGAGAACGGGGTCGTACCCGCGGGAGATCACCTTCCCCGCTCTCACCGCAGCCAACGGGGTACCGCACCTCGCCATCACGTCGTAACCCTGGTGGACGCGATCGTCGCTGCGTGGGGCGCCGAACAGGCCTAACCAACCCCTCGCCCAATGCGGCCCCCTGACCGGGAAGAAGTGACCCGCCAGTCGGAACTCCCCGAGTTTTCGCCGGGGACCACCGGCGGCGACGCCGAAAACCGAATAGCGGCCGTCCGGGGCGGGTTTGTCGGCACCGGTCAGGGCATTCCATTCGAACTGCCGAAGATCCCCCGGGAGCACCGGGTCGAGGACGATCCTGCGCACCGGCCTGCCCTCGTTGCCCTTCGGTACGAAGAGGAGATCGACCCGCGAAGCTCCGGGCAGCATCGTCTCGTCGAGTGAGAACGAGACCGTGACCCTGTCGCCGCCGAAGAAGACCCGCTTGGGAGCAACCGAGGCAGTCTGGAACTCGGCGACGGGTGCAGCCATCGCGGGCGCGGCGAAACAGCCTGCGATGAGACAGAAAAGGGGAAGCCGTAGCGCCGCTGTTAGCGGTGCTCGATGACGCGGTCGACCAGGTTGTATTCCTTGGCCTCCTCCGCGGTCATGAAGTAGTCACGCTCGGTGTCCTCGGTGACCTTCTCGAGCGGCTGACCGGTGTGCTTGGCGATGATCTCATCCAGCCGCTTGCGGCTGTCGATGATCTCCTTGGCGTGGATCTCGATATCCGTGGCCTGACCCTGGAAACCGGCGGAAACCTGATGGATGAGGATCTTGGAATTCGGCAGCGACATCCGCTTGCCCGCGGCACCGCCAGCGAGCAGCAGCGCGCCCATACTCATCGCTATGCCGACGCAGATCGTCTGCACGTCCGGCTTGATGAACTGCATCGCGTCGTAGATGGCGAGCCCCGCGTAGACCGAGCCACCCGGCGAGTTGATGTAGAGGCTGATGTCCTTGTCCGGATCCTCGGACTCGAGGTGGATCAACTGAGCGACGATCAGGTTTGCGATGTCCTCGGTTACCGGGGTGCCGAGGAAGACGATCCGCTCGTTGAGCAGGCGCGAGTAGATGTCGAACGCTCGCTCACCGCGCGAGGTCTGCTCCACCACCATTGGGACCATTGGACTCATCGAGAAGCGAGTCTAGCGAGCGGTCTGGTCGGGACCGTCTTCGGGGCCGTCCCCGGGGGTCCAGAGGCCACCTTTTTCCTCGCGCTCCTTCTCAGGGGTCCAGATGGCTTCCTTGGCCTCGGCGGCCTCAGGCGCGATCGGTGTGGCCTCGGCAGCGATTGCCTCGAGCGCCTTCTTCAGTCGGAGCTCGTCGATCAGCTCGTCTTCCCGGCCTGCTTCGCGAAGCTGCTGGAGGGCATCCGCCGGCTCAGGGTGGCCGTGATCTTCGTGACCGGGCGGGATCGCCAAGGCCTCGATCATCTCTTCCTCACCGATCTCGATCTTCTCGGACTCGGCAACCGCCTCGAGAACCGCCTCGCGTTTGAGCGCCTGCTCGGCATCGGGCCGGATCTCGGCGATCATCGACTCGGTCGTCTTTCCCTGCATCTGCGCGTATCGCTCACCGCTTATGCCCTGCTGAGCGAGGGCGCGCTCCAGTCTGCGCCACATCTCGAGCGCCCGACCGTCGATGACCGCATCCGGAAGGTCGACCTTCGATACGGCGACCGCCGCGTCGAGGGCAGCGGCCCTGAACGCCTCCTCCGACTGGCGCTCCAGCGCCTCCTTCATCTGAGAGGCGATCTCCTCGCGGAGCGCTGCCAGGGTCTCGAACTCAGAGGCCTCGGCTGCGAAATCGTCGTCGAGATCCGGCAGCACCTTCTCCCGGATCTCCTTGAGTTGGATCGTGAAGGTTGCGTGCTTTCCCTGGATCTCCTCTGCCGGGTAGTCGTCCGGGAAATCGACCTCGGCAATCACCTCGCTGCCGGCATCCGCTCCGAGCAACGGCTTCTCGAAGTCGGGCAAGACCTGGCCTCCGCCTATCTCGAGCAGGAAGTCGCTTGCGGATCCACCCTCGAAGACCTCGCCGTCGATCTTGCCCTCGTAGTCGAGCACCACAGCGTCTCCCTGGACAGCCTTACGCCCCTCGACCGGTTCCAGCCTTGCGAACGCCTCCCTGAGCCGTTCGAGCTCTCCCTCGACTGCGGTCACGGGAACGTCGGCTTCGGTCCGGGGGGCCTCGACGCCCTTCCACTTGCCGAGCTTCGCATCGGGTCGGATCGAGACCTCGAAGGCGAATGAGAGAGGCTCCCCCTCCTCGGGCATCTTCTCGAGGCTGATCGAGGGATCACCCACCGGCCTTACCTTGGAGTCATCGAGCGCGCTCACGTACCACTCGGCCAGCGAGGCCTCTATCGCCTCGTTGAGGACTGCATCGCGCCCGAGGCGCTGGAGGACCATCTCCGGAGGCACCTTGCCCTTGCGGAAGCCCTCGATCTTCATCTCCTTGCCGAGGCGCTCGGCTGCGGCCTTGATCCGGTTCTCCACCTCCTCGGCGGGGACCTCAGCCTCGATCTTGCGGCGTGATTCGGGCAGCTCGGTTACGGTCGTCTTCATCGCTCCGATGACCTTAGAGAAACCTGATCCGAGACTCCTCGCCGCCCATGAGAGGATTGCTGCCCGCGCCCTCACAGGAGCGCCCGGCAGGGCGTACTCGTTCGCCCTCGACCTCGGAGCCACGCTCCTAGCGGTGGGCGCCTACGGGGCGCAACGCGCCGCCGGCCTGGTCAGCGGTCGCCAGAGGCGTAACCGATGATCGAGCGGTCGATCAGCCACTCGACCGGCGCCCTGTCGTCGGTATAGACCTCTCCTCCAGGGAGCCTCGGGCCTATCCGTATCGCCTCGATTGCTGCCTGGTTTCGCAGCTCTGACGGCAGCAGGTCCAGGTTGCGGCGCAGTCGCGCCGCGGACGCGGCGCTGGCGGTGCCCAGAAGCAACGTATTCGACTCGGCGACCGGGTCACGAATCACGGTCGGGAATACCTCCGACATGGTGCGACCGACCACCTTCTCGAGCTCGTCATTACCGCTCGGATGGCCGATGTTGACGATCACCGATCCGCCCGGTGCGAGCCGGCTGCGGGCGGTCTCGAAGAACTCGCGAGTAGTGAGATAGAAGGGGATGTAGGGCTGTCGGTAGGCATCGACCAGGATCAGGTCGAAGCCACCGTCCGAGGCGCGTAGCCAAGGACGCGCGTCGGCGTGGTGGACCCGGAGGTTCTGGTCGAGGCGGAGGTCGAAGTAGCGCTCCCCGAGCTCGGTCACTTTCGGATCGAGTTCGACTCCGTCCACCTCGATGCCAGGGAAGTAATGACCAAAGGCACGCTGGCTGGTGCCAGCCGCGTTTCCGAGGATCGCGACCCTCTCCGGCACCTCGTCGGTCGCTGCGAAAGGAAAGGTGATCAACCCGTCCCAGTAGTTCCCGGTGACGTACGTCGCCGGGCGCCACAGTGAATGCTGCGCCACCCCCTCGTTCAACTCCAACCGGCGATCTCCATCGGGCTCTGCAACCACCCGCGCGTACTGGACCTCGGTCTCGC
>CAIUSP010000004.1 GCA_903901855.1 uncultured bacterium
GGGCGGAGTGCAAGGTCCTCGATACCCACATGGATGCTCGACACGGCAGGACCGTGATCACCGTGCTCGCCGAGGGAGTGGACCTCCTCACCTCACTTCCCGCAGCCGCCGCGCAGGCCTCTCACTTGATCGACATCACCAGAGGGGGTGGCTTGCATCCGCACATCGGAGCGACCGATGTCTGTCCCGTGGTCTACCCGAACGATGGCCTTCGCGATCTCGCCCATACCGTCGCCCTCCAGGTTGCCGAGAGAATCGGTGAGGCGGGGATTCCCGTCTTCCTCTACGGGGAACTGGCGACCGATCCGAAGCGCGTGGAGCGTTCCTACTTTCGCAGTGGCGGGTTGGAGGAACTCAGGGCGCGGATCGAGAGCGGGGAGATGGAACCGGATTTCGGCCCGCCGTCTCTCCACCCGACAGCTGGAGCAACTCTGGTTACCGCCCGCCCGCCGCTGGTCGCCTTCAATCTCGAGCTCGACACCCCTGATCTGGAGGCGGCACGGGCGGTAGCGGCAGAGCTGCGTGAGTCAGGAGGCGGCCCCGTCGGCGTGCGGGCGATTGCGCTCCCTTGGACCGAGGGCAGGACCCAGATCTCACTCAACATCGGAGATCCAGTCGCCGTGACTTTGCGTGAGGTGATTGCGCGCACTCGGCGCATTGCGCGAGCGCATGGTGCACGGGTGGTCGCGGTGGAGTTGGTCGGTCTGACGCCGCACGCGGCGCTCGAGGCATACCCCGATGACCTACCGATCGAGGGATTCGACCCTGACCGCAAGGTAATTGAGCGCTTGCTGGTCTAGATTTCCCGCCGTGGCCAAGTCAAAGCGCAAGCGGAAGAGGAAACACCGCGGCACCCAGGCCGGCAGCATCGACCGGCGCACGAGTGGTCGTCCGCGGAGCCGTGCCGAAGCGCGAGCCAGAGCAAAGTCCGGGGCCAAGAACCGTGGCCCTTCGGCACCCAAGCCGCCGACCTGGAAGGGTGCGATCTTCAAGGGGCTTGCTGCTGCGGGAATCTTCTTCGTCCTGGTGGTGGTCATCTTCAGCCGTCCCGTCGGGGCCTCGGTGCTCTTGGCCGTCTTCATGCTGGCCTTCTACATTCCTCTCAGTTACTACACCGACGGCTTCTTCTATCGTCGTCGCTCTCGTCAGATCGAAGAGTGGCGTATCGCAGCCTCTCGCAAGGCCAAAGAGACCGGCGGCCCTGACAAGGGCGATAAGAAGTCCAGCTAGATCTATCTGATGCAGGTCTCTTCCTACACGGTCGGCCCGGTGGCCGAGAACACGTATGTGGTCCGCCCTCAGGAAGACGGAAAGCTGCTGGTGGTCGATCCGGGCGATGAAGCGCCGATCCTGCTCAAGGCGATCGAAGATGCCGGAGGGGAAGTAGAGGCAATCCTGCTCACCCATACCCACTTCGACCACATCGGGGCGGTTGCAGACCTAGCCGAGGCGACCGGCGCACCGGTTTGGTGTCCGGAACTGGAGGCGCCGATCCTCGCCGATCCGAATACCTACATGTCTTTTCCCGGACTACCTCCACTCCGCGCCTGGGAGGCGGAGCACACGATCGCCGGAGGAGAGACGCTCGATCTCGGAGGAACCAAGGTCGATGTGATCTTCACTCCGGGACACAGCATCGGGCACGTCACCTATTCGTTGCCCGACCACGGCGCGATGTTCTCAGGCGACGTGATCTTCAAGGGCTCGGTCGGCCGCACGGATCTCCCCGGAGGCGACCCCAAGGTCTTGCTCGACAGCATCGCCAAGCTGGTCGATTCCCATGACCCGGAGACCGTGATCTATCCGGGCCACATGGAGCAGACCACGCTCGGGGAGGAGAAGTCGAGCAACCCGTTCCTGGTCGGAATCTCCAGCTGATCCTGGAGTCTGTAGCCGGGGCAATCTGCCCGCGGCGGTAAGGTCGTGGACCGATGAGCAGTTCCTTCAAGGCACCCAGAGGGACCTTCGACGCGCTCCCCGAAAAGCAGCCTGCCAGGCGGCTGGTCGAGGACACCTCACGCCTCTTGCTGGAGCGCGCTGGTTACGCGCGAATAGAGACCCCGATCTTCGAGGAGACCTCGCTCTTTGCCCGCGGAGTGGGGGAGAGCACCGACATCGTGAGCAAGCAGATGTTCTCCTTCACCGATCAGGGCGATCGCGAGTTGACGCTCCGGCCGGAAGGAACCGCCTCGGTCTGCAGGGCCTATCTGGAGCATGGAATGCAGAAGTGGCCTCAGCCGGCCAAGCTCTGGTATTCGGGTCCCTTCTTCCGCCATGAGCGCCCCCAGGCTGGCCGCTACCGGCAGTTCCAGCAGATCGGCGCCGAAGCGATCGGATCGGACTCGCCTTTGGTCGATGCGGAGATGATCGCGCTGCTGGCCGATCTGATCTCGATGCTCGGAATCACCGATGCGCGATTGCGTCTAGGCAGCCTCGGCTCGGTCGACTCCCGCGCTGCGTATCTCGAGGAGTTACGCGGGTATCTGCGAGCCAATGATTCAGAACTCTCCGAGGAGGTTCGAGGGCGGATCGATTCGAATCCCTTGCGCGCCTTCGACGCAGATCACGAGGGAACCGCCAAGGTGATGGCGGAAGCTCCGACCATGCTCGACCGACTCGATGCCGCAGACGCTGAGCACTTCGAGGTGGTCAAGGGGGTTCTCGACGATCTCGGCGTCACCTACGAACTCGACCCGAGCTTGGTGAGGGGACTCGACTATTACACGCGCACCGTCTTCGAGTTCACCTGCGACAGCCTGGGGGCTCAGTCGGGCGTGGGAGGAGGGGGTCGTTACGACGGGTTGATCGAGCAACTCGGAGGAAGGCCGACCCCGGCGGTTGGCTGGGCTGCCGGAGTAGAGAGGCTCGTGCTGGCGATGCCGAATCAGGTCCCAGAGCCGCGAGCCGAGATATTCGTCGTGGCAGATGATGAGAATCGCAAGCGCGCGCTGAGGTTGGTGGTAGATCTGCGGCGAGCGGGAGTGTCGGCTGACCTCGACCTCGCAGAGAGGGCGACCAAAGGTCAGATGAAGCAGGCGGATCGGGTTGGGGCCAAGAGCTGTGTGATCCTCGATTCCGATCGAGAGCCTGTCGTGCGGGATATGGAAAGCGGTGAGCAGGTCTCCGTCGCGCTGTCCAACCTCGTGGAGAGGCTCTCTCCTGACGCCTCCTGAGCGGCAGGGGTCTCCCGCACCGAGGCCGCACATCTTGCGAGACTGAGACCTCATGTCATCCGGTTTGCCTTCCCCCGAATCGAATCGCTTCCGCAGCGCCTGGTGCGGCGAGGTCTTGCCTGCGCGGGTAGGGGAGACGGTGCGCGTGGCTGGCTGGGTCCATCGCCGACGTGATCACGGTGGTCTCGTCTTCATCGATCTGCGCGACCGAACCGGTCTCGTCCAGCTGGTATTCGATCCCGACGATGCCGGAGAGGCTTTCGATCTCGGTCACCGGCTCCGTTCCGAGGACGTATTGAGCGTCTCCGGCGCGGTATTGGAGCGCTCGCCGGACACCGTCAACCCCGAACTCCCAACCGGCTCGGTCGAGATCAGAGTTGAGGAGGCTGATCTCCTCTCTCACGCGGAGACACCCCCCTTCGAGATCGAGTCGTTCTCCGGTGAGGTGTCGGAAGAGACGAGACTCAAGTATCGATACCTCGACCTACGTCGCGATCGGATGCGTGAGGCGATGGAGCTGAGGCACCGAGTGGCCCGTTCGATGCGAGAGTTCCTCTCCGAGGAGGGCTTCTTGGAGATCGAAACCCCGGTTCTCACCCGCTCGACCCCCGAAGGCGCCAGGGACTTCCTGGTTCCGAGTCGTCATCGCCAAGGCTCCTTCTACGCCCTTCCGCAATCTCCTCAGCTGTTCAAGCAACTCCTGATGATCGGCGGGGTGGAGCGCTACTTCCAGATCGCACGTTGCTTCCGCGATGAAGATCTGCGCGCCGATCGACAGCCAGACTTCACTCAGCTCGATGTGGAGATGTCATTCGTCGAGTCCGAGGACGTGATCGCGCTGAACGAGCGTCTGCTCGCCTCCGTCCTGGGTGAGTGCGGGGTCGAGTTGGAGCTTCCGATGCAGCGGATTCCATATGACGAGGCGATCTCACGATACGGAACCGATCGACCTGACGTGCGGTTCGGTCTCGAGCTGAGCGAGATCACCGACGTATTCCGTGGTTCGGAATTCAAGGCGTTCGCTGACGCGATCGATGGTGGAGCGGTAGTCCGCGCGCTGAACGCCGGCGCACACGAGATGTCACGCTCCGAACTGGATGGCCTCGTCTCCGAGGCCCAGGAAATCGGCGCCAAGGGGCTGGTCTGGGCTGTGGTCGAGGATGCCGGCTGGAAGTGTCCGATCGCGAAGTTCCTCAGCGAGGAAGAGATCGAGGCTGCCAACCAGGCGCTCGGGGCAGAGGCCGGCGACGTGCTGCTGATCGTCGCGGATTCCCCCGTGGCATCTGCCGAGATACTCGGTGAGTTGCGCAGCAGGCTCGGAGAGAGGCTTGGTTTGATCCCCCAGGGTGAGCACAGTCTGGTCTGGGTAGTCGACTGGCCGCTCTTCGCATCCAGCGAAGAGACGGGAGCCTGGGATCCGCTGCACCACCCCTTTACGTCTCCAGAGGGGTCCTTGGAAGCCTCCGACCCGGGGGCTGCGCGGGCCAAAGCCTACGACGTGGTCTGGAACGGCTGGGAGGTCGGTGGCGGGTCCATCCGAATCTCCGACCCTGAGGTCCAGTCGACCGTCTTCGAGATACTGGGGATACCCGATGAGGTCGCTGAGGACAGGTTCGGGTTCCTGCTCCAGGCCCTTCGCCACGGGGCACCGCCCCACGGTGGAATCGCCTACGGTTTGGATCGGATTGTGGCCCTGTTACATGGCTCAGACTCGATTCGTGAGGTAATTGCATTCCCGAAGACGGCTTCGGGGGCAGATCCGTTGACCGGCGCTCCCGCGGCGGCCGATCCAGCCCAGCTGCGTGAGCTCGGACTCGGGGGTCGCGCCGCCCCCAAGGGGCCAGAGGGGGAGGGTCAGTGATCGAAGGGAGACCACCGGACGACGCCCCGCGGGGAGACGACTCGGGGCTGGGCGACGCCGACTGGCGACCGAAGCTTCCGGATCCGGAGCCGACCGAGCTCGGTCCCCCGACCCCGATCGAGGAGATTCCGGTGGTGGACCCCTCGTCCATCCCCGACCCGCTCGAGACCGGCGAGTGGAAAACGGCACCTGACCCCTTCGATACCGGCGTTCACAGGGCCGCACGCGAGGGACAAGGCGACAAGAAGAAGAGGAAGGGGAAGAAGAAGCGGAGGGAAACGGATACCCGCGAGAGACGCCTCTCCGGTTCCGAGGCGGCGGCCACACGACCGCCGGCCACCAGTGATGTCGCAGCTCGCCCCAGTGACTCCCAGCTGAAGCGGCGGCGGCTTGGCGCACTGCTGGGGGGCATCTTCGTCGTTGCGATAGTGGTACTGCTGATCGTCCTGCTCGTGAGGGGCTGCGGCGGTGGTGGGGGTTCCAGTTCCTCGCCAACGGTTTCGGAGATGATCGGCCAGACCATCATCGGCAAGGTGGGGGACGCTGGCCCGAGCAAGGGGATGATCAAGCGGGTCGAGCGCGGTCAGATCTCCGGGGTTTTGATGGGTGCCGGCCGTCCGGAGGATGCTGATCGATACGCCGCCAAGCTCCAGAAAGCAGCGGCGCGCGGGGGTCAGCCGCCCGTCCTGGTGATGATCGATCAGGAGGGTGGTTACGTGAAACGCCTGCCCGGCCCACCGGATATCGGCCCAAACGACATGGAGGATGCCGGAGGAGAGGATGCCGCCCTGACTGAGGGGAGGAAGACCGGAGAGTTCCTGAAACCGCTCGGCGTCAATGTGAACCTCGCACCGGTAGTGGATGTGGCGCACGACGATACGGCCGACACGATCGCCTCGCGGACCTACAGCAGCGATCCGACCACAGTCGGGAGGTACGGTGCCGCGTTCGTGGAGGGGATGCAGGGCGCCGGGGTGGCAGCAACCCCGAAACACTTCCCTGCCCTCGGCCTCGCCACCGAGAACACCGATTTCGCTCCCGTCACTGTGGATGCCAACGCGAGCGCGGTGCAAGCCGATGTAGAGGCGTTTCGTGCTCCGATCAAGGCGGGAGCGCGTCTGGTGATGGTTTCCAGCGCCGTCTACCCCGCCGTTTCCGGCGACGAGCAGGCCGTGTACTCCACCGAGGTGATCGATGACCTCCTTCGGAACCAACTCGGATTCAAGGGGGTCGTGATCAGCGACGATCTCGAGGCCCCGGCTGCGGGCACCACTCCCGGGGATGCCGCGTTCCGGGCAATCAGGGCGGGAGTGGATCTCGTTCTGTTCGCTGGCACGAACGGAGCCGCGGTCAGCGCGTTCGACGCTCTCGAGAAGTCATTCAAGAAGGGCAGACTCGACCGCAGCACTCTGCGTCGAGCCTACGACCGCATTCAGGATCTCAAGAACGCTCTGGAAGGCTAGGCCGCCGCTCCGTGCGAAAGTCACTCGCACCTGACACCTCCCGGGACCTGCTCCGAGAGCTTGCCGCACTGACCATCGCCATCGGGGTTGCGATGTGGGTGTTGCGTACAGGGGCAGCGGCCGGAGCGTTCGCCTCCTTCGTCATCCTCGGCATTCCAGCGATGGTGATGCTCTGGATGGGATTGTCAGGCTCTACTTCCAAGAGCGCGACCCGACCGTGGCAGGGAGTCTCGCTCACGGTCGGAGTGATCCTGACCGTCCTCGCACTGCGTCAACTCGCCAACTGGCTCGGTGAGCCCGGGGATGCTTCCAACGGAATCAACGTGTTCTGGTCCTTCGGCCTCGGAGCAGTTGTCTCTGCCTACGCGGCTCGAAGGGCCGGTGTCAGATTCTTGATCCTCTTTTCGTGTCTACTCTCGGCCGTGGCCGTCGCGGGCTTTCTCGATGCCGTACTCGACGGGGGGATCGCGGAGAACTTCGGCATTTTCAGAGGCCTCATCTTCTTGTACTCGCTGTTTCTAGCCGGGATCGGTGTGGTCCTCTGGCGTGCTCCCGACCCCAGCAGGAAGCGAGTCGATACGGAGTTCGAAGAGTCTGCCGCTGATCTCCCGCTGCGTGAGGCGGCGGAGGCATTCACCGCAGCGACCGCTGTGGCCGTGTTCGCCTGTGGCTACGGAATCACCTCGGCTCTGGGTCTGATCCCGACCATTGCAGGGGTGGACAGCGCGGGTTCCGGAATCGTCTGGGAGATCGCCCTGCTGCTTGTCGGCATCGTTGCGGTGGTGGGAGGAGCGGGTATCGGCTCACGGGGTCTTACCTGGGCAGGCGCTGTCGGCCTGATCCTGTTCTTCTACGTGGTCGGACTCGATGTCCACTCCGGAGAAAGGCGCCCCGACGCATTTGGAGTGTGGCCAGCCTTGCTGATCGTCGTAGGTTCGATATTCCTGGTTGCCAGTCTGTTTCCGGAATCGGGCCTCGGCAACGCGCCGAAGCGCTTGGTCGATCGTCTGCGTGGCCGTGGGCGAACCGACTGATCAGAAGACGAGGATGTTGGTCGAGCAATTGCTCGAGTCGGTCAGCCGCGCCGACGCAGAGTCCTTGCGTTCCTTGTCGGACGAATCGATCACGATTCATACCGCGCGAGGGGATCTCGTCGGCCCGGATGCCGCTGCGGAGTGGGTCTCCAAGCGATTCGACCATCTCGACCGTCGTTATCGCCTGATCGATCTCGATCCGACCGAGAGCGGCGTGAAGGTCTTGGCCGCGCTCGAGTACGTATGGCGGGAGTCGGGTGAGGTGGCCGACACGACCGAGGTCGAGATAGCGGTTGGCCTCAGGGACGGCTCGATCTCCTCGTGGCGCGTCCTAGAAGATCAGGCATAACCGGTCTCGCATCTCTGTGGCGGTGGTAGGCTGAGAAGCGGGGTTCGAACTCGTTCGACAGCCGTCCCCAATGTTGACCCAACACAATCGGCCAGGGTGTCGATTTCCGGGGTTCCCAGTTGCGCTGGGCTCATCCGGTAGACGCCCACCTGTCCAAAGACGGGTTCTCAGGCCGGGACGGCAACGGCGAGTTGGATCCCCTTTTAATTTCTCTGGCCACCGGGGGAGAAGCCCATCGGTTCCTGCCTCAGGGCATGATGGATTCCACCGTCCGTGGATCATGGCTCGAGGCACTCGCCGTAACCCTGCGGGAACGACTCGTGGACCAGTCTCGGTCCGCGGCGCTCGCCGGAAAGGTCCTCGGCTCAGTCGAGGAGTCGATCGCCGAGATCGTCGAGCGTGACGCGGCGTTGCTCTCGAGCGACGCGCGCGACGAACTCAGGGAACTGATCGAACGTGAGGCGCTGGGGCTCGGTCCACTCGAAGAGTTGTTGGCCGACCCATCGGTGGACGAGGTCCTCGTGGTCGGCCACGATCGCGTTTGGACGGAGCGCCGCGGCAAGTTGGAGCGCACCGATGTGCGTTTCAGAGATGCTCAGTCACTGGACGACGCGATCGAGCGGCTGCTTGCGCCGCTCGGCAGGAGGGTCGATGAACTCTCGCCGATGGCCGATGCAAGGTTGATGGACGGTTCCCGAGTCAACGTGACCGTACCGCCGCTCGCGATCGACGGAGCCTGCCTGTCGATCCGCCGTTTCGGAGCGGAGCGTCCTTCGCTGAGAGACCTGGTCGAGAAGGGGACTCTGAGCGAGGACATGTTCGACGTCCTCATCAGCGCGGTCGAGCGGCGGGAGAACATTCTGATCAGCGGAGGCACCGGTGCCGGCAAGACGACGCTGCTGAACGCCCTCTCGGCCCACATCGATTCGTCGGAGCGCATAGTGACCATCGAGGATGCGGCAGAGCTGCGTCTCTCTCAAGAGCACGTTGTGAGGCTGGAATCACGACCGGCGAACGTCGAGGGACGCGGGGAGGTGACGATTCGTGACCTGCTCCGAAACGCACTCAGGATGCGCCCCGATCGCCTGCTCATCGGAGAGGTGAGGGGAGCCGAGGCGCTGGACTTGGTGATCGCTCTCAACACGGGCCACGATGGGGCGCTCTCCACGGTTCACGCGAATTCCCCTGAGGACTCTCTGGTCCGCCTCGAGATGCTGGCGACGCTTGCAGGTGGCGGGCTGGAGGCAGGGAGGATCAGAGATCAGCTCGTCCGCGCTCTCGACTTGATCGTCCAGATCGATCGGACCGCGAGCGGGGAGAGGGTGGTGACCGCGATAGCGACACTGGGGGAGGAAGGAATCGAGCCCGCGGATACGAGCGGGGCCAGCTCGGAATGACCCTCCATAACTCACTGACCATCATGATCGGCGCAGTGGCGGCGGGTGCGCTGCTGTCTTTCGCAGCGAATGACGTGTTTCGCTCCATTCCTGGCGCGACGGAGTGGTTGCGTTCGAGCTTGATCCCTCTCCGGCGTGCAGGTGACGAGGGGTATCTCCCGGATCGAGGTGAGCGCCGGCGCCTGGGACTGGTCGCGAGTGGGGCGGTGCTCCTGCTCTCCGTTCTCGTAGCGGGGGTCGGACCGATGATGCTCCTCGCGACCGCAGGCCCCGCCCTTGCCTTCGCGGTCATCAAACATCGCCGGTTGCGATATCGGATGCAGGTCGAGATCGCTGTCCCCGAGGTGACCGCGACTCTCAGCGACTCCTTGTCCGGCGGAGCGTCCCTCCAAGGAGCCCTTCTCGAGGCAGGTAGATCCCTCCAGGGACCACCGGCAAAGGAGTTCGCCCGTGTTCGTGTCGATCTCGATCTCGGCCTGAGCGCTCGCGAATCGCTCGATGGACTGTCGAGGCGAGTGGGATCTGAACGGATCGACGCGCTGGTTACGATGCTGATCTCGGGTACCAAGAGCGGAGGAGATCTGGTCGTCCTGCTGCGCCGCTTCGGCGAGGCTGACCGGAGCAGGAGGAGGGCCCTCAAGGATGCGAACTCCGCCACCGCGCAGGCCCGCTACACGGGAATGCTCGTGGTCGCGATGCCTGCTGGTGCGGCCCTTTTCGCCGAGGTCGTCAGCCCGGGATTCTTCGCGGGGATATTCACCGATCCGGCCTCTACCTTGTTGCTTTCGTTGGCAGGGCTGCTCCAACTCATCGGGCTGCTTGCAGTGAAACGCCTCGGTCGATCGGCCGAGAGATGATCCTGATCCTCTGCGGGATCACGATCCTGCTGGCCGGGCTGGGCGCCTACGATCTGATCCGTGGGCATGGAGCATGGTTCGTCTCCACCTCCGCTCGCCTCGCAGCCCTGCAGGTTCCGTGGCCAGGCGGGAGGAAGGGCGTGTCGGAGGTCTTCGATTCCCTCGGCACCGAGCACAGGTTGCGGAGGTCAGGGCTCGGCCACCGTATGGAGACTTCGCAATTGATGGCCTTCAAGGGGGCCTTCCTCGTGATCGGCATGGGCCTCTGCGCCGGAATGATCTCCGTGCTCGGAGGTGGACGTGCGACTATCGCGTTCTGCCTGGCGCTTCCCTTCGTATTCTTCTTCGCTCCGGATGCAGCATTGGAGTGGTATGCGCGTCGGCGTGTGCGAGATATCGAGCGTCTGTTATCCGACGCATTGGATCTCGCGGCCAATGTGATCAGCAGCGGCGAGGAACCATTGCGCGCATTGTCAGGCGCATCCCCGTCCGACGGACCCCTCGGCCTTGAGTTGGCCGCACTGTCGGTAGAGCGCAGATACGGTTCGACCCGAAGTGAGGTCCTATCGGGATTCAGGGCCAGGGTTCCGAGCCGGGAGGTCGCAGCGCTTGCGGCCACGATCGAGCGATCTGCGCGGTTCGGGTCGCCTCTCGGAGAGCGATTTCGCCAGCAGGCCGAGGATCTCAGGCACGATCAGCGGCGATTGATCTCCGAGCGCGCGGCGCGCTCTTCTCCACGGATCCAGCTCGTGGTAGCCCTGTTGTTGGTCCCCTCCGTCTTGCTGATGATCGCCGCCGGGCTCTCGTCCAACTTGGGGTCGTTCATGTCGGGCCTCTGATCACCGAGCTGGTGCCGACTCATCGTGGGGTCGGCTTCGGTGCCTTCCTCGATTCCTGACGAAGCATCGCCGAGACCGTTCCCAGCGCCGCGAGGGTCACGAGGAGGCCCGTCACGGCCGAGAACGAACTCTCGGCGAAGATGAAGGGATAGGTGATGAAGACCGAGATCTGCAGTGCGAGCCGGAAGCGCCGGTAGGCCTTGGCTCGGTCTCCACGCAGGAGTGGGATCAGCCCTGCGATCCCGATCGCGCTCGATATCGCACTCGAGATCAGTGGGATGAGGTTTCCTACCTTGAGGCTTTCGAGACCGTCTGCCCGGTAGCCAGGTGGTGCCAAGGAGTCCGAACCGCTCGAGAAGAAGACCAGAGCCACGATTCCGGCTGCCGTGATCAGAACGGAGAGGATTACCGCACCGGTCATGACGATCTGGAACCAGCGGGTCTGCACCCAGTCCTCGTATGCGCGCTGCATCCAGATGACGAGACGCTCCAGCCTTCCGGGCTCCTCCTCTCCGTCGGGTCTGGTTCGCTCGATGAAATCGAGCAGTTCGCTCGCCTGGTCGCTCGAGCGGATCGGCTCCAGCAGAGCGATGGCCATCCGGCGTTCGTCGGGGCTCATGCCGTCGATGAATCTCTCGCTGGCCAAGGTCGCAGCGTTCGCAAGGCGCTCACGCTCCCCCATCCGCCGTGCGCCCGTCCATTTCGAGATCAGGAATAGCGCGATGAAGACCACGTAGATGATCGCTGCGGTGGGTTGGAAGAAGTAGTCGTTGTCGGCGGTGACGAACTTTCCGACTTCGTCGATGAAGAAGCCGAAGCCGATGCCTCCGAGGATTGCTGCGGGCGCGATCAGGCGGCGGCCGATGTAGGAGGCCAGCATCCAGATTGCGGCGACCATGAACACGCCTCCCCACAGCAGGTGGGCGATGTGCAATTCGCCCGGAGACAGAGACGGATAGTTGGTTATCCACAGCTGCAGGCGGATCACGATCACCGTCGTGACCGCAGCGATCAGGAACAGATCCTGTCGCCGTCCGATATCGAAGCTGCGTACGGCTCGGCCGGTTTTCGCTCGGATCGGGCGAGTCACCGATCTCAAACTACGGCCGAGGGCGGATTGCACACCTTCGCTCTACGCCTACTCGATCCACTACGAGGCCGGCGCTGCAAACCGCCTTGCAGTTCCGGGGCTTTAAACGACCTGCCTCCGCCAGCAAATTGACCCCTCTAACCCCTTGAAATAGCGGGTTTTTAGGCGTTTTCGGGGTTTCGTCCGGTTACGTCCGGTGGATCAGATGCAATGCACGTGTTGCGAAGTGGGGCGAAGTGGGTTAGCGTGTCGCTCCTGAAGTTGGTCAACAGGGCCGGGGAGATGAGGTTCCTCCCACCTCACCTCTCCGGCCCGCTCCGAATCCTCCAAGAAGCAGATCGGGGTGGCCAGCTCGGGCCAAGGGAGCAGGAACCCAATCCGATATGTCTTTTCGCGGTCAATTCGAACACAGCCTCGATGCCAAGGACCGGCTCACGGTCCCCTCGCGCTTTCGTGCAGCGCTGGCTGATGGAGTAGTTCTCGCCAAAGGGCTCCACCCCTCCGTATGGGTCTTCTCGCCCGAGGGCTACGACCGATTCACACAGCGGTTCCTGGGTACGACCAACCCTCTGGGCCAGAAGGGGCGCAAGATGCGCGTGTACTTCGCAGGTAACTCCTTCGACGAGACGATCGATTCCGCCGGACGCGTGAGGATCCCCAGGAAGCTGATGTCCCACGCCTCGCTGAGCGAGGGTCCGTGCGCGGTCGTAGGCGCGGACGAGTGGTTCGAGATCTGGACCCCTGATGCCTGGGGCGCTTACGAGAAGGACCTGGATGCAGAGATTGCCGATGTGGCAGAGAACCTCGCAGAGGCAGGAGAGTAGGAAATGGCTACTGCGACACACAGAATTCCCGGCTCGGCGTCGAATATTGCCTACGTGCCCGCTGATCACGAACCCGTACTGCTGCCTGAGTTGCTCGAGGTCCTCGATCTCGAAGAGGGCCAGACCGTGCTCGACTGCACTTTTGGTGCAGGCGGCCACGCTCGCGCCGTAGCCGACGTCCTCGGGGCGGACGGAGAGCTGATCTGCGTGGACCGTGATCCCAGTACCCGCGAGCGCTGGGCTGACTTCGCCGAGACCGCTCCGTGCAGGACTCGTTATCTGCAGGCGAACTTCGTCTCGGCACTCGAGGGGTTGCGAGGAGAGGGAGTTCGCCCGGATTCGATCTACATGGACCTCGGCATGAGTTCGATGCAGGTGGATGCCTGGGATCGGGGATTCTCCTATGCCTACGACGCACCGCTCGACATGCGAATGGACCCCTCGCAGGAGATGACTGCTCTGACCGTCTGCAACGAGTGGCCGCAACAGAAGATCGCCCGCTGTCTCAGCGAATACGGCGAGGAGCGCCGCGCAGGCGCGATCGCCCGCGAGATCGTGGCACGCAGGCCGCTTTCCACCACCTCGGAGCTGGTCGCCGCGGTGAAGGCTGCCATCCCACCTGCGGAGCGATTCGGCCGCGGGAACCCCGCCAAGCGGACCTTTCAGGCGATCAGGATCGCGGTCAACGCCGAGATCGAGTCCCTCGACCTGGCCCTGCCCCTCGCGTGGGAGCGACTGCCGGTCGGTGGGCGCCTCGCCGTGATCAGCTTCCACTCACTCGAAGACCGCCCGGTCAAGCGTTTCCTCGCCGATCGGGCCAAGGGATGCGTCTGCCCGCCGGAGATCCCAGTCTGCGTATGCGGACGCGAACCCGAGGCGGAGTTGATCACCCGACGAGCTATCGCGCCGACGCCCGACGAGGTCGATCGCAATCCTCGCTCTGCATCGGCCCATCTCCGCTGTGGCCTCAAGCTCAGGTTCGCCGACCCGACGGAGGCCGGATCCTGATGCCCGCCCGAGCATCTGCCGCCCGCACTGCACCGGTGCGTCACAAGGTCCAGGTACGGACCCGCCGTCCGGTGTCCGCGCGTACTCCGGACGCACGACGGGCTGCTGCCGCGAGACGCGCTGAGGCCCGGACCTCCCCTAGTCGTGCGACCCCGGCCAGGCGTTCGCGTACCGCTTCGAACTCTGCGGGAGTGGCATCTCTTCCCGGGGCAGCTGTTCGCAGCGCGGTTGCCGTCAGAGATATCTCCGAGTCCTCGCTGATCAAGAGGATGACCCGCGGCAGGGCCTGGGTGGCCGTGCTGACCACGATGCTGGCCGGAATAGTCGCGTTGAACGTCTACAGCGTCAGCCTCAACGTGAAGGCAAGTGCTGCGGCCACCGCCATCGATCGACTGGAGCGCGAGAACTCTGCATTTCGTGGTGAGATCGCCGAGCGACTCTCGAGCGATCAAGTCGAAGCGGCAGCTCCGTCCCTCGGGATGATCGTTCTGGACCCGACCGATGTTCGATACCTGAACACGACTCCGGACGACGCAGAGCAAGCGGCACTCAACCTCGGATACACGCGCTAGGGAGCCATCTTCGGTGCAGGCGATCAACCGGAGAGTCGGGCTCTTGTTCGGGGTATTCGCCTTGATCCTGTTCGCATCTCTGCTCAGAGCCGGTTGGTTGCAGGTCGTGAAGAGCGGGGACCTGCAGGCGCAGGCTCGTGAGCAACAGGTAGCGGAGGTCGAGGTGCCCGGCCTGAGGGGTCGTGTCCTGGACCGCAGAGGTCGTCCTCTGGCGTTGAGCGAGGACGCGGTCGACGTCGTCGCCACTCCGTACCAGATCGAGGACCCCGCGATGACGGCTGCGCGCCTCTCTCCCTACCTCGACGAGTCGCCGACCGATATATCCGAGTCCATCTCGGATCCGGAGTCGGGCTTCGCCTACGTCTCCCAGGGGGCAAGCCTGTTCGACGGGAACGAAATCGAAGATCTCGATCTCCCAGGAATCACCACGCTGCCGACCAGCCGTCGCGTCTATCCCCAGGGGGCCGTTGCTGCGCACGTCATCGGAGCCGTTGGCAGCGAGAATCAGGGTCTCACCGGACTCGAGGCGGGCCAGCAGTCCGTGCTCGGAGCGACCGACGGGAGTCAGGAGATCGTCTATGACGCTCGTGGATATCCGCTTCGCTTCGAGACCTCGCAAGAGGCTTCGATGGGCGCCGACATCCAGCTCACGCTCGATTCCTCGATCCAGGCCAAGGCAGAGACGGCGGTAACGGAGGTGGCCGAGCGCTACTCCGCAAAGAGCGCTGCAGCCGTGGTGATGAATCCGAATACCGGAGACGTGCTTGCGATGGCGAGTTGGCCCGGCTTCGATCCGAAGGACCTCTCCAAGGCAACGAACGAGGACCTGCTCAATCGCCCGACCGGCTACACCTATGAGCCGGGATCGACCTTCAAGGCCTTCACGGTCGCCGGCGCACTGGAGGATGGCGTCGTCAGCCCCTCGTCCTCGTTCACCCTCGCCCCGAAGATCAAGGTCTACGACCGTGTCATCGGCGAGTCCCACCCGCGCCCAACCATGACCATGTCGGTGAGCGAGATCCTCGCTCAGTCCTCGAACGTCGGCGCGGTGACCATCGGTCTCGAGCACGGTGCAGACCGCTTCTCACAGTGGGTCGACCGCTTCGGGTTCGGAAGACAGACCGGCATCGAGTTCCCCGCCGAGGAGCGGGGAATCGTCCCTGAGCGGGACGAGTACTCGGGATCCTCCATGGGCAACCTGCCGATCGGCCAAGGCCTCTCGGTCACGCCGATCCAGATGGCGAGTGCCTATTCGGCCATCGCCAACGGCGGGAAGCTCCTCGCTCCGAGATTGGTCGAATCTGTCGACGGCAGCCCGACCACTCCGGCGCACAAACCGGAACGGATCATCAGCGAATCTACGGCTGCAAGCGTCCGGGAAATGCTGAAGGGTGTCGTCGAGGCAGGAGGTACGGCTGCTGAGGTTTCCGTTCCCAACTACACGCTCGCTGGCAAGACCGGTACAGCCGAGAAGGCAGAGGACGGTGGCTACTCGGAGACCCGCTATGTTGCCTCCTTCGTCGGCTTCGCTCCCGCCGACAACCCCCAGCTGGTGATCGCTGTTCTGGTCGACGAACCCAAGTACGAGACCTCCGGCGGCAAGGTGGCCGCTCCGGTGGTGGCCGATATCGCCTCGTTCGCCTTGCCTTATCTCGGAATCGCCCCGGGCTAGGCGCAGGACGGGCGGTTTTCCGCTCGATACCTGAAAAAGGCTCCATGCCCGCTCCTAGAATCGACCCAATGCAACTGAACGAGCTCCTGCGTGCGGTTGATCTCGGCTCTCACATCAGCGGGGAGGGCGCAGTGGAGATCTCGTCGCTCGCCTACGACAGCCGCCGAGTCGAACCCGGCGCGCTCTTCTTCTGTGTACCGGGAGTGGGCGAGACTGATGGTCACGAGTTCGCCCCCGACGCGGTGGAGGCAGGTGCAGTCGCGCTGGTGGTCGAGCGAGAACTCGAGCTGCCAGTCGCACAGGCGGTGGTCGGCGACTCGCGGGCCATGATGGCGCCGATCGCATCGCGTTTCTTCGGAGACCCCACCGCCGAGATGGTCGTGGTGGGGGTCACGGGTACCAACGGGAAGACCACAACCTCGTTCCTGGTCAGGTCGCTGCTGGAGTCGGCCGGTCGAAGCTGCGGGCTCCTCGGTACCGTCAAGCAGGTGGTAGGCGGGAGGGAGTCCGAGGCCGAGCGGACCACACCCGAGGCGGTCGATCTGCAGAGGACGTTCCGCGAGATGCTGGATGCCGGCGACGATGCCTGCGTGATGGAGGTCTCCTCTCACGCTCTGGCGCTGAAGCGGGTAGCCAGCATCCACTTCGATGCGAAGGTCTTCACGAATCTCACCCAAGACCACCTCGACTTCCACCCCGGGATGGAAGAGTATTTCGAAGCGAAGCGGCTGCTCTTCGCAGTCGAAGGCGGAGTCCCCGAGATGGAGCTCGAAGGAGGCATCTCGGTGGTGAACGCCGATGATCCATACGGCCGCCGTCTCGCGGAGGAGATAGGCAGCGGACCCGCCTTGGTCACCTTCTCGGCTCAAGGCGGCCCTGCAACCCTCAGCGCCCGTGGCGTCACTTATGACGCAACTGGTTCGGAGTTCGCATGTCTCGGTTCGGATGGAGTCGAATTCGAGGTGCGTACCCCGCTTCCGGCTCGGTTCAACGTCGAGAACGCCCTGGCCGCACTCGGCGTGGGAGTCGCGCTCGAACTGGATCTCACGGCTGCTGCGGCTGCCCTCGAGGATGCTGAGCAGGTTCCCGGCAGGTTCGAGTCCATCCACGCCGGTCAATCGTTTGGGGCGATCGTCGACTACGCCCATACACCGGACTCTCTCGAGAACGTTCTGACCGCAGCGCGAGAACTGACGCAGGGACGGCTGGTGACCGTGTTCGGGTGCGGTGGCGATCGTGACCGTGACAAGCGGCCCTTGATGGGGAGGACAGGGGCCGAACTCTCGGACCTCGCGATCATCACCTCCGATAACCCCCGTTCGGAAGATCCGGCGGGAATCATCGAGCAGGTCCGTGTCGGGGCCGAGGGCGTGGAGGGGGCGGAGATAGTGGTGATCGAGGACCGGCGGGAGGCGATATCCAGGTCCTTGGAGGGCCTCACGGCAGGCGACACCGTGGTGATCGCCGGGAAGGGCCACGAGCAAGGACAGGAGTTCGAGCAGGGCAGGAAGATCCCCTTCGACGACCGCGAGGTCCTCCGCGATGAGATCGAGGCCAGAGTGGGGCAAGAGGGTGGCTGACCCGAATCCCACGATGGCCGCCGGTACCGATCTCGTCGCGGCGGGGGGAGGCCGACTCGTGAGCCAGGGTGGTGCCGGACTGCCGGCTCGTGCAGTCATCGACTCCCGGGAGGTTCGATCAGGTGACCTCTTCGTCGGGCTGCCGGGTGCCACCTGTGACGGTGGTTCCTTTGCTGCCGAGGCCCTGGAGAAGGGCGCGTGGGGCGTCGTGGTGTCAGAGGAGTGGGCGGACCAGGTCGAACCGGGGGAGGCTTGGGTGATCGGCTCCGGTGACCCCCTTCACGCCCTCCAGGGGATCGCACGTCGACGGCGCCGGGACCTCGGTTGCAAGGTGGTGGGGATCACCGGGTCCAACGGCAAGACGACGGTCAAGGACATCTGTCGAGCCCTGTTGGGCGAGTACACACATGCGAGTCGAGAAAATCGGAACACCGAGATAGGGGTGCCCCTTACGATCCTCGAGGCACCAGCCGATACCGAGATCCTGGTTTGCGAGATGGGGATGCGCGGGGTCGGACAGATCAGCGAGCTCTGCGCGATAGCCGAGCCAGATGTCGGGGTGGTCACGAATGTGGGCCCGGTACATCTGGAGCTCCTCGGCACGATCGAGTCGATCGCTGCAGCCAAGGCCGAGATGCTCGCGGGGATCGAAGACGGGGGAACGGCAGTGGTTCCGGCTGACGCCGGATACCTCGGACCTCACGTCTCGGGAGATCTCGAACCCCGCACTGCCGAAGGCGTGGAGATCCTCCGGTTTGGTCCAGGCGGGGATGTGTTCGCCCGCGCAGTCGACCTCTCTGGCGACGGAACGAGAGCAGAGGTCGAGGCCAGAGACGAAACCTGCGAATTCACGTTCCCGTTTTCCGGAGAACACAATCTGCTCAACGCCCTGGCCGCCATTTCGGTTGGTTTCGCGCTCGGGATCGACCTCGCGACCATGGCACGACGGGCGCCGCGAGTAGTCTTCTCACGCCTGCGGGGAGATCTCGTTCGGCTGACGGGCGGCTCCGTGCTGATAAACGACTGTTACAACGCAAACCCGGTTTCGATGCGAGCGGCGCTGGACCACCTGTCCTCGTTCGATGCCGACCGCCATCTGGCCGTGCTGGGGGAGATGCGAGAGCTCGGCCCGGAGGCTGAGCGTTTCCACTCCGAAGTTGCTGATTACGCACGTGAGGTCGGGGTCGACATGTTGGTTGGCGTGGGCGAGCAGGCCAAGGCCTACGAGCCCGATAAGTGGTTTGCCACGGCAGATGAGGCAGCGGTCGGCCTGGCAGAGGCACTGGGCGATGGCGACGTGGTGCTGGTCAAGGGCTCGAGATCGGTAGGGCTCGAGGCAGTCGCGACCCGGCTGACCGGGCAGGGCTCCTGATGCTGGGAGAGATTCTCATCGCATCGATGGGCTCGATGCTGATCTGCATCTTCCTCGGCCCGAAGTTCATCTCGTATCTACGGGTCAAGGAATTCGGTCAGCAGATCCGTGAGGAGGGGCCGGCCGAACATCACGAGAAGGCAGGTACGCCCACCATGGGCGGCCTGATCATCTTCCTCGCGATCTCGATTCCGTTCATAGCTCTGTCGGATCGCGATCCCGCGAGCCTCGCTGTCCTCGGTGTCGCGCTCGGCTGTGCCCTGATCGGATTCGCAGATGACTTCCTGAAGCTCGTCAAGCGCAGGTCACTCGGACTCTCAGCCCGCTGGAAGCTCCTCTTCCAACTCGGTCTGGCGATCGGGCTCTGGTGGGTTGCCCGCCACGAGGTAGGACTCGACCCCCAGCTGCAGATCAGGGTTGCCGACGTGACTGTTCCGCTCTCGGACGGTCTCTATCTGTTGTTCGTCTTCTTGGTCATCGCCGGTTCATCGAACGCGGTGAACCTGACCGACGGTCTGGACGGGCTCGCTGCAGGTTGCTGCGCAATCGTCCTGCTCGCATACACCGCGATCACATTCATCACCGGCGAGCAGGAGAACCTCTCGATGCTCTCCGCCTGTCTGGTAGGTGCATGCATCGGGTTCCTCTGGTTCAACGCCTTCCCGGCCTCGATCTTCATGGGTGACACCGGTTCGCTCGGGCTCGGAGGGGCGATCGGTGCGCTTGCAGTGATGACGCAGACCGAGATCCTCTTGATCCTGATCGGCGGGATCTTCGTAATAGAGGCCCTCTCGGTGGCGCTCCAGGTCGCCTTCTTCAAGCTCTTCCAGCGTCGCGTCCTGCTCATGGCTCCGGTCCACCATCACTTCGAGTTGATGGGGTGGTCGGAGACCAAGATCATGCTGCGGTTCTGGATCATCGCGGCCGTCTGCTCGGGCATCGGATTCACGCTCTACCAGCAGTCGATCGGCTGACAGAAGCCCCCCATTCACGCCTGAGTCCGGTCGTTCGCGCCTGAACAGGCGTGTAGGCAGGTAGGGACTCAGGCGTGGGAGGCGAAAGAGGACTAGATGAATCCGCGCCAGACAGAGCGCATCCGTCCGCCCCTGCCGGAGGGGCCATTTCTCGTTGTCGGCATGGGTCGCTCCGGGCAGGCGGTGACCAGGATGCTCGTCGCTGCCGGCGAGGAGGTGCGAGGTTGTGATGCAGGAGAGCCAGTTGGAGCATCGGATCTGGTCAGCGAGGGCGTAGAGGTCTCGCTCTCGAACCAGTCAGAGGACCTCCTCGAGGGGATAGCCACAGTGGTCAAGAGCCCCGGCGTACCGGGCGGCTCGCCGTTGATCTCGGCTGCACTCGCTCGCTCTATAGAGGTAACCGGAGAACTCGAACTGGCGTGGCGGTCACTGCCCAATCGATTCTGCGCCGTCACCGGGACCAATGGCAAGACCACGGTGGCGGAGATGATCGGTCACATCCATCGCGTCGCCGGGGTGCCGGTGGAGGTCGCCGGGAACGTCGGCAAGCCCGTCGCCTCGCTGGTAGGCCGTGCAGATCCACAGGCAACGGTCGTATGCGAGTGCTCGAGTTTCCAGCTGGAGGATTCATCGGAGTTCTCCCCAGAGGTCGCAGTGCTGTTGAACCTCTCACCCGATCATCTGGACCGACACGGATCGATGGAGGAGTACCTCGGCGCGAAGTTGAAGATCTTCGCCAATCAGGTGTCTGGCGATTCCGCGGTAGTCAACTCACGTGATCGGTTGCTCGGGGAGGTCGAGGTTCCCGGCGATGCCGAGGAGATCGGTTTCTGTGGACCGGGTGACGGGCCATCACTCCGCAGCGTTGGCTGCGACGCCGAGGTTCGTAAGGGTTGGATCATCTGGCGGGGCGAAGATGTGGTCGAAGCAGCCGATCTCCCTCTCCTCGGCGAGCACAACCTTTCCAACGCGGCTGCAGCAACCGCGGCATCTGCCGCGTGTGGCATCGAACTCGATCAGGTCGCCGACGGCCTCCGCTCCTTCGAGGGCGTTGCCCATCGTCTCGAGCTGGTGGGTGAGGCGCAAGGAGTTCGTTTCGTGAACGATTCGAAGGCGACCAACGTCGCGGCCGCCTCTGCTGCGATCGCCTCGTTCCCATCCGGGGTCAGAGTGATCTTGGGAGGATCGCTGAAAGATGAGCCGTTCGAGCCTTTGCTGGAGGCGGTGCTCGAGCGCTGCACAGGTTGTTACCTGGTCGGCGAGGCAGCAATGGCCCTCGAATCCGCGCTTGCGTCCGCACGAGATCGCGGAGTGGAGGTCGTGACCTCTGGTGACTTCGAGGAGGCTGTCGAGCGAGCTTCGGACGCTGCGCTGGAAGGCGAGGTCGTCCTGCTCGCCCCCGCCTGCGCGAGTTTCGACCTGTTCGAGGACTTCGAGCAGCGCGGCGACAGGTTCAAGGATCTGGTGGCGAGGAGGATCGGGGCATGAGTCGCCTGCTACCCAGCGGTCCAAGGAGGAAGCGGGATGCCCCGCCACCTGAGTACTCGGTGATGCTGACGGCGACTCTTTGTCTGGTCGCTTTCGGCGCCCTGATGGTGTTCAGCGCGACTTCGGTCAAGGCAGTACTCCCCGAAGGGGGAGGGGACAGCGCCGAGTATCTGAAGCGGGTAGCGGTCTTCGCTGTACTCGGGCTCATCGTGATGCGAGTCTTCTCCACCTATGGGCTGCGGCTCGCCAGGGTGACCACACCGGTATTCCTGGTCGTGGCGTTCCTGATGCTCCTAGCGGTGCTGGTCCCCGGAGTCGGTCAGACCGTCAACGGTTCTCAGCGCTGGCTCGGCGCAGGGGTAGTTCAATTCCAGCCATCGGAGATCGCCAAGCTGGCGGTGCTGCTGTACGGAGCGCACCTGCTCGCCTCCGAGCCACGGCGGGTGAGGACCCTCCAGGGACTCGGCCCATTCCTCATCGTCTGCGGGGCCTTCCTCGGACTCATCGCGCTGCAGCCGGACCTCGGTACAGCGAGCACGATCATCTTCTCGTCGATCTGTCTGCTCCTGCTCGCGGGGACCAAACCCCGCACGCTCGCTCCTGTTGCGGCAGTACTGGCGGTGGGCGTAGTTGCGCTGATCGCCAGTCACCCCTATCAGCAGGCAAGGCTCACGAGTTTCCTCGACCCTACGGCTGACCTGTCGGGCGCGGGGTATCAGAGCGCTCAGGCCGAGATCGCGATCGGATCAGGTGGACCTCTGGGAGTGGGGCTCGGGGAGAGTATCCAGAAGGCCTCCTATCTGCCGGAGGCTCACACCGACATGATCGCGGCCGTGATCGGGGAGGAGTCGGGCTTCGCGGGTATGTTGGCGCTGATAGCTCTCTTCGGGATGTTCGGCTGGGCAGGGTTCAAGGCGGCGCATCGAGCGACCGACCGCTACTCGAAGCTGCTCGCGGCGTCCCTCACTTCCCTCATCCTGATTCAGGCTGGGATCAATCTGTTCGCCGTGATGGGACTCGCTCCACTGACCGGCATCCCGCTCCCGTTCGTCTCCTACGGGGGTACGAGTCTCGTGGTGATGCTCGCTGCCGTGGGCTTGCTCCTCAACGTCGCTCGAGGTCCGGTAGCCGCTCGCTCTTCGGTGCCGTCGCGGAGCGAACAGTCGACGGCTGCACCTCGCGTTCCCCGACGCCGTCCCCGCGCCGGAGGCGCTGCGAAACTGCAGGTAATCGAAGGTGGCAAGAGCAGGCCCAGAACACCCCGAAAGCGACCCGCTCCGGGTCGTGATCGCAGCCGGCGGCACGGCGGGACACGTCGTTCCCGCGGTGGCGGTGGCGGACGAGCTTCGGGCTGACGGAGCCATCGTTACCTTCCTCGGTACGCGTGAGCGGGCCGAGGCGAGACTCGTCCCCGATGCGGGCTACGAGATAGATTTCCTCGACCTCAGCGGGCTCGATCGCGGTAATCCGCTGAAGGCAGCCGGAGCTCTGGCCAAGGCGGCCCTGGCTCTGCCGCAAGCGACAAAGGTCCTTCGAGAGAGATCCGCTTCCGTGGTCCTCGGCGGGGGCGGGTACGTCTCGGGTCCTGCAGGGTTGGCCGCGCTCGGCCTCGGGATCCCGCTGGTCCTGACCGAGGCGGACAGTCACCTCGGATTGACCAATCGTGCGTTGGCCCACAGGGCCGACACCGTCTGTCTCTCATTCCCCATAGAGGGTCGTGACCATCCGCCCTTCATCGTTACCGGCCGCCCGCTTCCGCGTGAGCTGACCTCCGTGGATCGGGCCTCGGCCCGGTCGCGTTTCGGTCTCGAGCCGGATGAGCCTTGCGTGCTCGTGGTGGGCGGGAGCCTCGGCGCGAGGAGCCTCAATCTCTGTGCGGTTGCAGCGCTGGAGCCCCTCGCAGCGAGCGTGATCCATATCAGCGGCGAGCGCGATTTCGACGAGGTCGCGACTCAGTTGGTAGCCAGAGGGAATCCCTCCGGCTACAACCTGCTTCGCTACGAGCCGGGCCTTGGAGAGGTGCTCGCAGCGGCAGATCTGGTTGTGGGGAGATCAGGTGGGTCCGTGTTCGAGATCGCTGCTGCTGGACAACCGGCGGTGCTCATCCCATATCCGCACGCCACCGCCGATCACCAGACCCAGAACGCGGAGTGGATGGTTTCCGGTGGTGCGGCCCGGATTCTGGCGGACTCCGAACTCGATTCGGGCACTCTTCGCGCTGCCGTTGCCGACCTGCTCGACTCTCCGGACCTCCTTGCCGAGATGGCCCGAGCCTCGGCTGCCCTCGCTCGACCGGATGCTGCCGCCGAAGTGGCAAGGCTCGTGGTCGACGCAGCTAGGACACGGAGCAGTGTCACGAGCCTGGAGGAACTGCACCGGGTCGATGCGACGCGATCCGGCGACACGGCGAGCGCGGAGGACATGGCTGACCGAAGCCTCTACTTCATCGGCATCGGCGGGGCTGGCATGTCGGGGCTGGCAGCGATCGCTGCTTCTAGAGGAGCCGAGGTAGCCGGCTCGGACCGGAGTGATTCCTCTTACCTGTCTCGTCTCGGGGCACTCGGGATTCCAACCGAGATCGGACACGATCCCGACGCTCTTCCGGCGGACTCCGATGTGGTCGTCTCGAGTGCCATCGCTGAGGACAACCCACAGCTCCTGCTGGCCCGAGAGAGGGGTCAGCGCATCATCCACCGAGGTGAGCTGCTGGCGGAGGTGTCACGGGCGCGGCGTCTGATCGCAGTGGCGGGTACGCACGGGAAGACCACTACCACCGCACTTTGCGTCCACCTGATGAGAAGGCTCGGTAAGGAGCCCAGCTTCCTGATCGGGGGTGAACTGCCAGGTGCCGGCCCTGCCGGGACGCCGACGAACGCAGGATGGGGCACTGGCGAGTGGATGGTCACCGAGGCGGACGAAAGCGATGCGAGTTTCCTAGAGCTCTCTCCCGAGGTAGCCGTGGTGACCAATCTCGAACTCGACCATCATGCTCGCTGGGCATCTCTAGAGGACCTGCGCGAGGCATTCAGCGGATTCGTCTCACACTCGGGATCGATGATCGTCGGACCCGAGGTGAATCTCTCTGGCCCCGAGCGCTGCTTGCGGTTCGACATCCTCGGAGGGAGGTCGGAGGCCGAGCCAGCCCTGTCCAGCGAGATCGAGGCGAGAGACCTCTCTTCGTCAGGCTCGGGTACTTCGTTCCGGGTCAGCGGCTTGCCTGGAGCAGCCGGCGACCTGGATCTGCGGACCGCAGGGCCTGGGCGGCACAACGTCTTGAACACTCTCGCAGCGCTCGGCGCTCTCGGATTGGCCGGTCTGCTCGATCAGGTCCAGCCGCGGCAACTCGCAGAGGCGCTTGCCGACTTCCCCGGCGTGGCTCGGAGATTCGAACGCAAGGGGAGCACTTCATCGGGCGCTCTCGTCTACGACGACTACGCCCACCACCCGACCGAAGTCGCTGCTGCGCTGGAGGCGGCGCGCCAGGTCGGGTCGCGGAAGGTCATCGCCATATTCCAACCTCATCTCTATTCGAGGACGAAGGCCCTGTCGACCGAGTTCGGCCGCGCACTCGCCGTCGCAGACGAGATCGGAGTCCTCGAGGTCTACCCCGCGCGCGAAGCGCCAGTTGGTGATCTCGAGGGAGTCACCGGCAGATGGGTAGCCGAAGCCGCGGCAGACGCCGCTGGTGGCAAGCCCGTCTGGTGGCTGCCGACACGGGATGACGCACTCGGGGCCCTCTCCGGCCGACTGGCCGAGGGGGATCTCCTGGTCACCCTCGGAGCTGGTGACATAGATCGCCTGGCCGAAGATCTCGTCGCCGAAGGCAACCGATGAGCGGTGCGCCTTCCACAGCCGAGGATTTTCCACTCGACCGCCTGACCACGATCAGGATCGGAGGCCCAGCCGATCACTACGCGGAGCCCGAGAGCGAAGAAGACCTGGTGACCCTCCTCGCATGGGCGGCGGACGAGGCTCTGCCACTCGGGATAGTCGGCTCCGGTTCCAACCTCCTGATCGCCGATTCGGGCTTCAGGGGCCTCGTGCTGAAGTTGAGGGGCCCGTTGGCGGAGGTCGAGAGGGTCGAGAACGTGGTCGAGTGCGGTGGTGGCGCGAGGCTGCCATCGGTCTCGGCCAAGGTGGCTGGCTGGGGGCTCAGCGGGTTGGAGTTCGGCGTGAACATTCCCGGGACGGTCGGGGGAGCGGTTCGCATGAACGCGAACGCCTACGGCGGCGAGCTGGGGCGCGTCCTTACACGGGTGAGCATCTGTACCGCTGGAGGGGTACGTGAGGCAACGCCTGATGATCTCGGGTTCAGCTACCGAGACTCCAATCTCGGACAAGGTGAGGTCGTCTCGAGGGCGTGGTTCTCTCTGTCTCCGGGAGAGGTCGAGATGATCAAGGGGACGATGGCCGAGATGCGGGGTAAGCGCAAAGAGGCCCAGCCATCTGGAATCAAGACATTCGGCTCGACCTTCGTCAACCCGAATGACGAGCGGGCCGGAGGGAAGTCCGCGGGGATGCTCCTCGACGAGACCGGCTGCCGTGGTCTCACGGTTGGGGGTGCAAGGCTCTCGCAGAAGCATGCGAACTTCGTCGAGAACTTCGACTCGGCCACGGCTGCCGAGGTCTTGAAGGTGATGTCCGAGGCTCGGCACCGCGTGCACGCTGAGTTCGGGGTGATCCTCGAGCCAGAGGTCCAGACCCTCGGCGACATCGACTGGCCCACCGACTGGGAGATTGAGGAGTGAGGGCAGGGTGGCGCGTCTGGCGCCTTCGCCTCACCGCACTCGTGCTCTTGCTGGTTGCGCTGCTGGCTGCCTACTGGTTCTGGTTCAGGGATTCATCCCTCGTTGCCGTCACGAGGGTCGAGGTCAGAGGGGCGACGGTTAATCGGAATGCGATCCAGAAGTCGCTTGATCGGGTAGGTCGTCAGATGACCACGCTGAATGTGGATCAGGGCAAGCTGATCGAAGCGCTCGGTGCATTCCCGACCGTCGCTGCCATCACCACTTCGACCGATCTCCCTCACACGCTCGAGGTGAGGATCCGAGAGCGACCCCCCGTGGCCGTGTCGACCGTCGAGGGAGAGGTCACTGGTATCTCGGCGGACGGTTATGCGCTGATCGGCCTCGATGTCTCAGGCTTCGAGTTGCCGACCATCACCGCCACGCTCGCATCCGGAGGCCTGGTGGATGATCGCGGTATAGCCCAGGCTTCGGTCATCGGAGCGACGCCGGAGCCACTCGAACCCGGTCTGATCTCGGCCGCATGGGAGGAGACCTACGGAGGTGTCGTGGTCGATCTGAGCGGAGCACCTCAGCTGCGATTCGGCGACGGAGATGACGGCCGCGCCAAGTGGGCAGCCGCCTCTGCGCTCTTGGCCGATCCGGGACTCGGTTCGCCAACCTACATCGACGTCAGTGCGCCGGGGCGACCTGTTACCGGATAGCTTCACCGATGCGTCGATAAGGCTCTTGCAAAGCCTCCAGAGGCCGTTTCTGCACTGCTTTTTGCACTCCCTCAGGGGCGCGTTGATGGTCGTGGAAAACGAGGAAAGTGCTAGTTGCCGGTTAGCGTCCTGATTTCGTTCTATTCGGGTTTTACAGGGAAAAGCCCGCTTTCGCCGAAACCCTAAGGCTCAACCAACGGTCCAGAAGAGGGGGGTCAAAACCCTCGACTACCAGTCGAGGGTTTGGTCATTTCGGCCATTGACACCCGCCCCCAATTGACCTACCGTCGTCCTGCTTGCGGTGGCCTCTGAACGGGCCTCTCGCAAGAGGTTTGCGGAGCGTCTGGGAGGGCCTCATCGGATGGGGCTCGGGCGGACCGGCGAGACCGAAAAGGAAACGGAGCAAGACCAACCAAAATGGAGACCTCTTACCTCGCGGTCATCAAGGTCGTCGGTGTCGGCGGCGGTGGTTCGAACGCCATCAGCCGGATGGTCGACGCAGGCATGCGCGGAGTCGAGTTCATCGCCTGCAATACCGACGCTCAGGCACTCCAGGCCTGCGACGCCGACGTGAAGATCGGCATCGGTCACAACCTGACCAAGGGCCTCGGCGCAGGAGCCAATCCCGAGATCGGAGCAGGGGCAGCTGCCGAGTCGCGCGACGAGATCAAGGAGGCGCTCAAGGGCGCCGACATGGTCTTCGTCACCTGCGGAGAGGGAGGCGGTACGGGTACCGGCGCCGCGCCCGTGATCGCAGAGATCGCCAAGCAGGAAATCGGGGCGCTCACCGTAGGTGCCGTCACCAAGCCCTTCGAATTCGAGGGCAAGCGCCGCATGGCTGCCGCCGAGGAAGGCGTCCAGAAGCTGCGAGATCAGGTCGACACATTGATCGTGGTGCCGAACGAGAAGCTGCTCCACGTGGTGGAACGTCAGACCACGATCCTCGAGGCCTTCCGCGAGGCGGACGACATACTCCGCCAGGGCGTCCAGGGAGTGACCGATCTGATCACCGTGCCCGGCCTGATCAACCTCGACTTCGCCGATGTCCGTCTGGTCATGCACGAGGCCGGCTCCGCCCTGATGGGAGTGGGCGTCGGCTCAGGCGAGAACCGTGCCGTCGAAGCGGCGCGGAATGCCCTCACCTCTCCGTTGATCGAGGAGAAGATCGACGGCGCCAAGGGCGTGCTACTCAATATCACCGGCGGCGAGGATCTTGGGTTGTTCGAGGTCAACGAGGCTGCCCGCTTGGTCATGGAGACCGCTGACCCGAACGCCAACATCGTCTTCGGCGCGGTCGTCGACTCGATGATGCAGGAGGAGTGCCGCGTGACCGTGGTGGCTACCGGATTCGAGGGCTTCGAGATGATCGCTCGAGCCCCTCAGATCACGCGTCGAGAGGTCAAGCGTCGCGATACCGGCGTCAGCCAGGCTGCGCCCGCTCTCGGGGATCTCAGGGTGTCGGATTCCGACATCGATGTGCCCGACTTCCTCAAGTAAGAAGACTCCGCCTGCCTCGGGCATCGCGCCCTGATCACCTGCCCCTCGGGGTCTATGCACCTCGACTGAGGAGTAGTCTGCCCCGCCCCTCGAGAGTCGCGTTGGCGCGGTTCCGCGCTTCCGACTAACCTGAGCCGCAGTGAGCGAGCTGCGTCGTACCCCCCTCCACGAGGCCCATCTCGAGGCCGGAGCGAAGCTGATGCCCTTCGCCGGATGGGAGATGCCGGTGCAGTATCCGGACGGCATCACGGCGGAGCACGAGGCGGTTCGGAGCGGCTGCGGAGTGTTCGACGTTTCTCATATGGGCCAGATAGAGATTCGCGGTCGACAGACTCTGGAGGTCCTCCAGAAGGCGCTCACCAACGACGCATCGAAGGTCGAGGTAGGTGGGTCTCAATACTCGTGTCTGTGTGAGGAAGGGGGAGGTGTCCTCGACGATCTCTTCTCCTACCGGCTTGCCGACGATCGCTGGCTCTCGGTCACCAACGCTTCCAACCACCCGCGGGACTTCGAGCGGTTCGAGGTCGAGGCCAAGCGCTGGGATGTCGAGGTCGAGGATGTCGCGGATAACATCGCGATGCTCGCGGTCCAGGGCCCGGAGGCCCGGAGGATCGTGGGCGGACTCTGCGACGAAGACCTCCCTGGACGCTTCGAGGTCGCATCAGCGAGTGTCGCAGGCTCACCGATGCTGGTCTGTGGGACCGGCTACACGGGAGAGGATGGAGTGGAGTTGCTGATGCCACCGGAGTCGGCACTGAAAACCTGGAAGGCGTTGGTCTCGGCTGGAGCAGTTCCGGCAGGGCTCGGCGCACGCGACACCCTGAGACTGGAAGCCTGTTATTGCCTCTACGGGAACGAACTGAGCCTCGATCGCACCCCGATCGAGGCAGGTCTCGGCTGGGCGGTCAAGGAGGAGACTGGATTCATCGGCTCCGAGGCATGCCTCGAGGCGCGCGAAGACACCTCCGGAGATCGCCTGGTGGCATTCGAACTCCCGGACGGCGGGATCCCCCGCAACGGGAATCCAATCCTCAAGACAGGGGAGCGGATCGGCGAAGTCACGAGCGGCACGCTCTCACCGACACGGGATCTGGGGATCGGCATGGGATACGTGCCGGGCGAGCTGTCCGACCCTGGAACGGAAATCGAGATCGACGTCCGGGGCAAGATGCGCAAAGCAGTGGTCGACAAGATGCCTCTCTACTCACGAGATGGATAAGGTGCGGGCATCGTGAACGCTGCCGCTTACCCGGAAGACCTCAAGTACCACCCCGAGCACGACTGGGCGAGGGTGGAGGGAGACGAGGCGGTCTTCGGGATCACCTGGTATGCCCAAGACGCGCTGGGCGAGGTCGTCTTCTACGAGCCGCCGGCGGTCGGCACCACGGTGGACAAGGACAAGCCCTACACGGAGCTCGAATCAGTCAAAGCGGTATCCGAGATCTTCGCTCCCCTCTCAGGAGAGATCGTTGCGGTCAACGAGGCCCTCGGCGACGCACCCGAGGCAATCAACAGCGATCCCTACGGTGAGGGGTGGCTGGTCAGGATCAAGGTCAATGATCCTTCGGAGTTGGATGCGTTGATGGACTCCGCCGCCTATCAGGCGATGCTCGACGGCTGATTCCAGCTGACTCAGGACGGCCGCGAATTGCGTGATCTCGTCACTCTGATTCGGGCCGAGGTGTATTGAACATCGTTGCGGCCGTCTAGGATTACCGTCCATGACCCGTTACACCTCGGCAACCAACTCGGATCGTGAGGAGATGCTGGCCAGAATCGGGGTCGACTCGGTCGACGACCTCTTCTCCGGGATCCCGGAGGAATTGCGCCTAGGTCGCCCGCTCGACCTCCCGGACGGCCTATCCGAGGCGGAGGTGTTCGACAGATTGAGGCAGATGTCCGCCCGCAATACCGATGCCGACTCGGAGGTGAGCTTCCTCGGTGCGGGTATGTACGACCACTACGTGCCGGCGATCGTCGAGACCATCATCTCGAGATCGGAGTTCCTCACTCCTTACACGCCCTATCAGCCGGAGGTATCCCAGGGTGGCTTGCAGACGATGTTCGAGTTCCAGACAGCCATGTCCGAGCTCACGGGGCTGCCGGTCGCCAATGCCGGTCTCTATGAAGGCCCGTCCACCGCTGCCGCGGCCGCGTACCTCGCCATCGGAGCGACGGGTCGCAAGAAGTTGGTGGCAACGAGGGGGGTTCACCCACACACCCGTGAGGTGCTCGAGACTTACTCTGCCGGATACGGATCCGAAGTGGTCGAGGTCGATCTCGAAGACGGTGTGACGCAGGCGGCGGCGCTGGCGGAGGCCGTCGATGACGACACAGCCGCGGTCTTCCTGCAGCAGCCCAACTTCCTCGGCTCGGTCGAGGACATCGAGGCCCTGACGGAGGTATCGAAGGCCCACGGAGCCCTCGTGGTGGTCGCCTGTGATCCCATGGCGCTCTCGATCCTCAAGCCGCCGGGTCAGTGCGGCGCCGATATCGCTTTCGGCGAAGGCCAGCCGCTCGGTAACCGACTCGACTACGGCGGGCCGTCGTTCGGTTTCTTCGGCGCCGCCGAGGAGCACCTCCGGAGGATGCCCGGGAGGATCGCGGGACAGACCACCGACGTAGACGGTAGGCGTGGATTCGTACTCACGCTCCAGACCCGTGAGCAGCACATCCGCAGGGAGAAGGCCACCCACAACATCTGCACTGCGCAAGCACTGAACTCGCTGGCGGGGATGATCCATCTCGCATGGCTGGGCAAGCGGGGCTTCGTCGAGCTCGGAGAACTACTGGTCAGGCGGACCGCCTACGCCCGCTCGAAGCTGGCAGAGGTGCCTGGTGTCAGTCTCGTCTCGGATGCACCCGTAGTGCGTGAGTTCGCTCTCTCGCTGGATGCCCCGATCGGCGAAGTGCTCGACCTGTGCGCTGCGGAAGGAGTCGCCGCGGGTTATCGGCTCGACCGCGAGTATCCGGAGATAGAGAACGGCTTGCTGGTGGCTATCACCGAGCGCCGGAGCGTCGGCGACATCGACAAGCTGGCTGAGCTCCTCGGCCGCGCGGTCTCTGTCGGATCTGAGGCACCTCGCGAGAAGGAGGCCGTCTCATGAGCCCCCAGACGGCACCGCCCAGCACTGCCGAGGTGCCCACTGCGCAGCAGCGTGATCACGCAACCACCATCTACGAGCGGTCCGTGCCCGGGCGCCGTGCCGCGGACCTACCGGCTGCGGGCGTTCCCGAGACCCCGATCGAGGAGTTGATCCCGAAGTCGCTCCTGCGCGAACGACCGGCGGAGCTGCCCGAGATCGCCGAGCCCGAGATCGTCCGCCACTACAACCGTTTGTCACGCCGGAACTTCGATCTGGACACAGGCATGTACCCGTTGGGTTCGTGCACGATGAAGCACAACCCCAGGCTCAACGAGCGAGTTGCCGCTTTGCCCGGCCACGCGCGGCTCCACCCCGCCCAAGACCCTCGCAGGGCGCAGGGCGCACTCGAATTGATGTGGAACCTCCAGCAATCGCTTGCCGAGATCTGCGGATTGCCTCACGTCAGCCTCCAGCCCTCCGCCGGTTCCCACGGTGAGCTCGCTGGTCTCCTGCTCACCCGTGCGTACCACGCAGATCGGGGTGAACAGCGGACCAAGGTCCTGACACCCGATACCGCTCACGGGACGAACCCCGCGACGGTCTCGATGGCCGGGTACGAGGTGGTCAGGGTCGCGACCAGTGAGCAGGGTGGGGTGGACATGGACGATCTCCGGGAGAAGGCCGATGATCAGGTGGCCTGTCTCATGCTCACCAATCCGAACACGCTCGGCCTGTTCGACGAGAACATCGCCGAGATCGCGGAGATCCTGCATTCGGTCGGGGGGACCCTCTATTACGACGGGGCGAACCTCAACGCGATCATGGGGAGGTCGCGTCCGGGCGACATGGGGTTCGACATCGTCCACGTCAACCTCCACAAGTCTTTCTCCCAACCGCATGGCGGGGGCGGCCCGGGATCGGGTCCGATCGCGGTCTCCGATCGGATAGAACCGTTCCTGCCCAAGCCGCAAGTGGTTCGGACCAGCGAGGGCAATGGCAGCGGCCCTACCTTCGACCTCGACTACGACCGCCCTAAGGCGATCGGCCGCTTGCGAGGGTTCCAAGGGAATTTCGGTGTGTTCGTCCGCTCTTACGCCTACATCCTCAGCCTCGGTGGGGACGGTCTCCAGGAGGCCTCTGAGACCTCTGTCCTGAACGCCAACTACCTGCTGAGCCGTCTCTCGGAGGGTCGGACGGGTAAGTACCTGCCCCTCGGCGTAGATCGCAGGCCGATGCACGAGTTCGTCCTCTCGGCCTCGAAGGCGAAGGATGATCTCGGGGTCAAGACTCTCGACATCGCGAAGCGCATACTCGACTTCGGGTTCCACCCGCCGACTGTCTACTTCCCGCTGTTGATCGAGGAGGCCCTGCTGATGGAGCCGACCGAGACCGAGACCAGAGAGACTTTGGACGACTTCGCCGATACGCTCGAAGCGGTCCTCGAGGAAGCGGAATCCGACCCCGCGATTGTCACAGGGGCTCCGTACACCACGCCCGTCCGGCGTCTCGACGAGGCCGGTGCGGCACGTGATCCGGTGATCCGCCAACCACTCGGTTGAGCGGCGGGTCGTCGGTCGGGCAACTGGCCGCCATGACGTTTGCGAGACTGCTGCGGTCATGAGGATCTTCAGCGGCATCCAGCCGACAGGTCGCAAGCACCTCGGCAACTACATCGGTGCCATCCGCCAGTACGTGGAGGGTCAGGACAGGGGGGACCCCGCCATCTACTGCATCGTCGATCTCCACGCGATCAGCGTGGCATGGGATCCAGCCGAATTGCGCTCGAACCTCTACGACACCACGGCGATCCTCCTGGCTTCCGGCTTGGATCCGGATCGATGCGTCCTGTTCAGGCAATCCGATGTCCGCGAGCACACCGAACTGTGTTGGCTGCTCTCCTCGGTCACCTCGCACGGTGATCTGAATCGGATGCACCAGTTCAAGGACAAGTCGTCGAAGCAGCGCGAACTCGTATCCGCTGCGCTCTTCTTCTACCCGGTCCTCCAGGCGGCCGATGTCCTCGCCTACCGGGCCGAGGAGGTGCCGGTCGGTGAGGACCAGCGTCAGCACGTGGAACTGATGAGAGAGATCGCGCGAAGGTTCAACGAACGCTTCGGGGAGATCCTGGTGGAGCCGGATCACCGCATTCCCGAGATCGGTGCGCGGATCATGGACCTCCAGGACCCCACCAGCAAGATGTCCACGACCGGAGGCAGCGAGCAGGGGACCGTCTATGTACTCGATGAGCCCGCCGCCATCGAGAAGAAGTTCCGTTCGGCTGTGACCGATTCCGGGCAGGGAATCGTGAGAGGAGAGGGCAAGGAGGGTATTGCGAATCTGATCGAGATCCTCTCGGTGATCCGGGGCCTCGAGCCGTCAGCGATCGAGGAGGAGTTCGCCTCGGCGGGATATGGTGATTTCAAGTCCGCTGTCGCGGAAGCGACCTCGGAATTCCTCGCCCCGGTCAGAGAGCGCTATTCGGAGATCAGACCGGACGAGAAGGCTCTCGACGAGGTGCTCTCGGCAGGCGCTGAAAGGGCGGCGGAGATGGCTTCTGTGGTCCTCGACGAGGCGCGTTCGGCCATGGGCCTTGGTCCCGGCAGTGGCTGAGTCGATTCTTTGACCGTCGTCGCCTATACGCTCGCCGCGTGAACTCGACCGCTCCAGCCTCGGTCTCTCGTCTGGATCTCGATCTCGCCATCTTCCAGGGTCCTTTCGACCTCCTGCTGGCGGTCCTCTTGCGCGAGGAGATCAGCCTCGCGGAGGTGGATCTCGCCGATGTCGTGCTCGCCTACATCGATCACCTCGAGTCGGTGGGGAGTCTGGATCTAGAGTCGGTCACGGAGTTCCTGGTCCTGATCGCCGCGTTGCTCGAACTGAAGAGCAAACTGCTGCTTCCCGGCGAGGAGGAGGAGTTGGACGAACTCGGACCCGAGGAGGCTGCCGACGAACTCCTCGCCAGGATGCTCGAGTACCGCCGTTATCACGATGCGGCAGAGGCACTGATCGAGATCAGATCTGCAGCCGAGGGGTACGGCTACCGTGTCGCCGCAGCCCCCCCGGAGCTACGAAGGGCGGCACTGGAGGCAGCCGAGCAGGCCTACGAACCTGATCGTCTCGGTCAGGCTCTCGAGGCGCTTCTTACGCCTCCGCCGAAGGTCGATGCCTCGCATATCCGGCAGAGCGTCTCACTCAGTCGCAGGGTCCGGATCCTCAAGGATTTGCTCGCTGCAAAGTCGAGCTTCGACTTCCGCGAGACCTTCGGTAACGAAGATCACCTCACCCAGGCGGTGACGCTTTTCGCTCTGCTCGAGTTGCACAAGCGGGGAGAGGCCAGCTGGAGACAGGATCGCTCCTTCGGCCCGATCGAGGTCATCGTCTCATGAGTGCTGCCGACCGGGGTCTCGAGGCTGCAGTCGAGGCGCTCCTCTTCCTGTCGAGTGATGCCGTAACACCCAAGCGGTTGGCGGAGGCGCTCGAGGTGGATGAGGACGAGACGGTCGAGGCGCTGGAAAGTCTCGGCCGGTCTCTGGAGGACTCTGGTCGTGGATTGGTCCTGCGTGAGGTCGCCGGCGGATACGCGCTCGCCTCGGTTCCTCAATTCGATGATGCGGCCCGTAGGCTCCTCGCAAAGCCGAAGACGCCCCCGCTGACCCAGGCTCAGGCCGAGGTGCTGGCGATCGTGGCCTATCTGCAGCCCGTCTCGCGCCCCGAGATCGCCCGGATCCGCGGCGTATCCTCCGACTCGACCGTGTCCGGCCTCACCGAGCGCGGACTCATAGAAGAGAAGGGGCGGACCGACTTCGGCGCTGTCAGTTACGCCACCAGCGAGTTGTTCGAGAAGCTATTCGGCCTCGCCTCGCTCGATTCGTTGCCAGATCCTGCGCAGTTCGACCCCACGCCGGAAGACGAGAGAGAGCTCCGTGAGCGGCTTCTGCAGGCGGGGGAACGTCGCGCGGCCTGAAGCGGCGGGGATCTGGCATGGACCAGCCCGACTCGACAACTGACCGGACGATGAGGCTTGCGAGGTACCTCGCGCACTCTGGGGTCGCTTCACGCCGAGCCGCCGAGGGACTGATTCGTGCCGGACGGGTCCAGGTCGATGGCGAGGTGGTCACGGATCCGGCTACGGCCGTAGGGAAAGGGCAGGAGGTCAAGTTCGACGGTGGAGCGATCTCACCCGAGGAGCGCGAGGTGTGGGTACTCAACAAACCCCGCGATGTCGTCTCGACCGCCAGTGAACCTGGCTCACGCAGACCTGTGACGGACCTGATCGATTCTCCACGCAGGCTCTATCCGGTCGGGCGACTCGATGCCGACTCGACTGGATTGATCCTCCTAACCAACGACGGTGATCTGGCGAACCTGCTCACGCATCCCCGATACGAGGTTCCCAAGACCTATCGGGTCGTGCTGCGCAGGCCGGTCACGGATGACGATGTATCTCGTCTGGCCGGAGGAGTGGAACTCGAGGACGGTCCGACGGCACCGGCGCAGGTAGAGAGGACCTCCGAATTCGAACTGCTCATCACCATCCACGAAGGCCGGAACCGTCAGGTTCGTCGGATGGCCGAGGCCGTGGGCAACCAGGTCGACTCGTTGAGGAGGCTCCGCTTCGGACCGCTCGAGTTGGGAGATCTCGACCTCGGAGAGTCTCGCAAGCTCACGACCCGGGAAATCGACTCGCTCTGGGAATATGCCCGAGAGATGGAGAAGCGGTCATGAGCCCCAGCCAGACACCAGAGCGTCTTTTCGCCGTACGCGGCGCCAATACAGTTGTGTCGAACGATGCAGATGCGATCGGGGATGCCACGAGATCGCTCCTGGAGGCGATCATTGCGCGCAACGCTCTGAATCAGGAGAGAATCGTCAGCTGCATCTTCACTACCACCGACGATCTCGATGCCGAGTTCCCTGCTGTCGCAGCACGGGAGATGGGCCTCGACCGAGTGCCCCTGCTTTGCGCGCGGGAGATAGACGTTCCCGGCGCTATGTCCTCGTTGGTCAGGGTGCTCGTCCACTACTACGGGGCCCCGGATCACACGCCCGAGCCCGTCTACCTCGGCGATGCGGCGAGCCTCAGGACCGACTTGGGCGGTTCGGCCTGAGCGTGGGCGCTGGCGTGCGCTGCGCAGGCAGCTGCCCGACCTAGGCCCCCGACCCTCTACGATCAGTCGACCCGCCGCCTCTCGGGCGGTCGTTGGCAACGGAAATGACGGTGACTTGAAGATGATGATCGTGATGAAACAGGGGGCGACCGAGGAACAGGTCGCAAGCGTGGTCGAGCGCATCGAAGGCGCCGGCTGTACTGCCCATGTCTCGAAGGGTGAACTCCTGACCGTCATCGGTGCCATAGGTGTCGAGGAAGACCGCATTGCGGACCTCGGTCTCGAGGGTCAGGAGGGGGTCGATCAAGTGGTACCCATCCTCAAGCCGTTCAAGCTCGCCTCGCTGCAGTTCAAGAAGGGTGAACGCACAGCTGTCGAGGTCGGGGGAGTCCCGATAGGGGCTGGGTCCTTCGGCTTGATCGCCGGTCCCTGCACGGTCGAGAACCGTGATCAAATGCTCGACACCGCTCGCGCTGTGGCCGATGGCGGCGCCACTCACCTGCGCGGTGGCGCCTACAAGCCCCGGACGTCTCCGTACAGTTTCCAAGGGCTCGGTCAGGAGGGACTCTCTCTGCTTGCAGAGGCCAAGGCCGAGACAGGTCTGCCGGTAGTCACCGAGTTGATGGATGTGCGCGATCTGGAGCCGGTGGTCGAAGTCGCGGACATGATCCAGCTCGGCGCTCGAAACATGCAGAACTACACACTCCTGTCCGAGGTCGGCAAGGCTGGCATACCGGTACTAATCAAGCGTGGTCTGTCGGCGACCCTCGATGAGCTCCTGATGGCCGCCGAGTACGTCCTCAAGGAGGGCAACGAGAACGTGATTCTCTGTGAGAGAGGGATCCGCACCTATGAGAGCGGCTACCGATTCACCTTGGACCTCCTTGCGATACCCGCACTGAAGGAACAGACGCATCTACCTGTCGTGGTCGACCCGAGCCACGCGGCCGGCCGCCGTGACTGGGTCGAGCCGATGTCCCTCGCTGCCGCGGCGGCAGGTGCGGACGGCGTCCTGGTCGAGGTGCACAACGACCCAGACTCCGCCGTGTGTGACGCTGCCCAGCAGATCCCGACCAGCGGTTTCGCCGACTACGCGGAGCGGCTGAAGGCCGCTGCCGATCTGGCCCGAAGCACGCCCACCCACGCCGGCGTCTGACAGTCCGACCATGAGGGTGAGCGTCCTAGGAGTCGGCCTGATCGGTGGCTCGATCGGCCTTGCGGCCAAGAGCCGCGCAGATGCAAGCGTGACCGGATTCGATTCCGACCCGGCGGCAGTCGCGCATGCCCGTTCTCTCGGGGCAGTGGACGATGCAGCGGCGAGTGTCGAGCAGGCCTGCAGCGAGGCCGAGATCGTCGTCTGCGCTGGTCCGGTCGACCGACTCGAGGAGCTGGTCGCCGCCGCACTCGAGGCATCCGGTGATGAATGTGCGGTGACCGACGTCGGCTCGGTCAAACGGCATCTGGCAGACAGGTTTGCCGCTCAGGGACGGTTCGTTGGCGGTCATCCGTTGGCCGGCATCGAGAGCGTCGGTGTGCAGGGTGCCCGCGAAGACCTCTTCGATGGCGCCCGCTGGTTCCTCACCCCTGAGGGTGAGACGGAGGGCGTCCTCTACGACCGACTCCAGCGTTTCGTCTCGGTCCTCGGGGCGAGGCCCCAGGCGATCGAGCCAGCCGAACATGATCGCCTGATGGCTACGGTCAGCCACCTGCCGCATCTGTTCGCCAATGTCTTGGTCGGTCGAGCAGCCGGTTCGAGTCAGGGTGAAGCGTTGCCCGAGGTGGGCCCCAGTTTCCGCGACGCAGCAAGGGTCGCGGGCGAGAACCCTGCGCTGTGGGCGGATATCTACCTTCGAAACGCCGATGAGATCGCTGCCGAGGCCGACGCCGCCGCTGACCGCCTGAAGGAGATGGCGAAGGCAATCCGCGCCGGTGACAGAGATGCGCTCGAGCAGTGGCAGGAGCAGGCAGCTCAGCAGCGCCGGAGTCTGCTCGAGGGAGATCTGGTCGGCGGTCCCCTGGTCGAGGTTCGCGTTCTCGTGCGCAACAGCCCGGGCGTGATGGCAGAGATCGCGCTGGCACTCGGCAAGGCCAGAGTGAACATCGAAGATATGGCCCTCTACCCGGTTTCGGATATGAGTTCCGGAGCGATCTCGCTCTTCGTCTCAGGAGACGAGGATGCGGAGCGCGCTCTCGAGTGTGTGGCGGAGCTGGGACACGAGGCGATCAAGGTAAGTAGATGACCACGGTTAGATTCGATCCGGTCGACTCGTTCCGGGGCGAGTTGCGCGCTCCTGCCGACAAGTCGATCTCCCACCGCGCCTTACTGCTCGGAGCCTTTGCAGAAGGCACGTCGAAGCTCACGCGATGCCTCGATGCAGCCGACACCCGCTCGACCCTCGATGCGATCGAGTCGTTGGGCGCCGAGGTAACGATCCGAGAAGAGGGTCCGGATGGACTGGATCTCGAGATCTCCGGCTTCGGGCTCACCGGTGCTGCCGCCGGTCGAATCGATGTAGGCAATTCCGGAACCCTGATTCGCCTGCTGATGGGGTTGCTTTCGGGTCAACCGGCTGGTGAGTGGGTCCTCGAAGGAGACTCCTCGATAGCCGAGCGGCCGATGGACCGGGCGGCGGACCCTCTGATCGAGCTCGGGGCGACGATTGCCTGCAAGGACGGTTCGTACCCGCCGGTTACGGTCACGGGGAGCAGGATCGAAGGCGGAAGAGTGGACCTGCATCTCGCAAGCGCTCAGGTGAAGAGCGCCATCCTGCTCGCGGGCCTCAATGCGGCCGGACCGGTCAGAGTCAGCGAGCCAGCGCTGTCTCGTAATCACACCGAGTTGATGCTGTCCGGCTGCGGTGTGGAGGTCGTCTGCGACGGTCTCGCCACCACCGTCTCGCCCCCGTCACAGCTCTCGCCGCTCGACCTCTCGGTGCCGGGAGATATCTCCTCGGCCGCCTTCGCGATAGTGGCAGCGATCCTCGCTCCCCAGAGCGCCCTTCTGGTCGAAGGAGTGGGTCTCAACCCGACCCGCACCGGGATCCTCGACATCCTCGAGCTGATGGGCGCAGGCCAGGCGATCGAGCGGGCCTCCGCCACGGAGAGTGGTGGCGAGCAGGCTGGTGATCTCGAGGTGAGATCGTCCGAGTTGAGAGGGGTAGAGATAGGCGGGGATCTCATTCCCAGGACGATCGATGAGCTTCCGTTGCTGGGCCTCCTCGGTTGCTTCGCCGACGGGGAGACCATCCTCTCCGATGCCGCGGAATTGAGGGTGAAGGAATCCGATCGGATCGATGGGGTCGTTTCGGGGCTCTCTGGCCTGGGTGCCGAGATCGAAGAGACCACGGACGGGTTCAAGGTGACGGGGACCGGCGGAATAGCTGGAGGGGTAATGGACGCCCGGGGTGACCACAGACTCGCGATGCTCGGAGCGGTTGCAGGTCTCGTCTCGCGTGACGGAGTCGAGGTGACCGGGTTCGAGGCTTCCCAGATCAGCTATCCGGACTTCGAGCGGGACCTCCGCTCGCTCTCGGCCTGAAGACGAACAGGACCCACCGGGATGACCGTCGCTTCCTCTCTACCCTGAAGCGATGCTGATCGCGATAGATGGGCCTGCCGGGGCCGGGAAATCGACCGCCGCACGCGGTGTGGCCGCTGCCATCGGTGGCACCTATCTCGACAGCGGGGCTATGTACCGGTGCGTGGCTCTGGCGGCGTTGGGTGCTGGGGTAGACCTGGACGATCCGGTCGGGACCGGTGACCTGGCCGCCGGGCTGGAGATCGAACCTGGTCCACCGCCCACGCTCGATGGCGAGGATGTCAGCGCTGCGATCAGGACGCGCGAAGTCTCAGTTGCAGCCTCGCGCGTATCGGTGCACCCAGCGGTTCGCGCGGCCATGGTGGGGCGACAGCGAGAGCTGATTACTGACGGAATCTGGGTGGCAGAGGGACGTGACATAGGGACGGTCGTGGCGCCGGATGCCGAGCTGAAGATCTTCCTCACGGCCGATCGGACCGAGCGGACCAGGCGTCGGGCTGTGGAGACCGGTGACCCTCCCGAGGGGGTTGCCAGGGATATCGCCGAGCGTGACCGACGCGATACCGAGCGTGACCACGGTGCGCTGATCGCCGCCGACGACGCGGTCGAACTCGATACGACCGGCCTCGACCCCGACCAGGTGGTCGAGAGGATCGTCGAGATCGCGCGTGAGAGGAGTCTGGTTTGAGGGAGGAGAGCGCGAACAGGAACCCCAAGGTCGCGGTGGTTGGGTTTCCCAATGCGGGGAAGAGCACCTTGGTGAATCGGCTGGTGGGCGGCGGGTTGGCCGTGACCGACTCGCAGCCCGGCGTAACACGCGACCGCAGGTCGCTCCCTTGCGTCTGGAATGGGCTCGAGTTCGACCTGATCGACACGGGGGGGATGGACTCCTCCGACACCCACGAGCTCTCAGCGCAGGTCCGGCGGCAGGCCCAGCAGGCGATAGCCGAGGCAGATCTCGTCCTCGCGGTGGTGGATGCCCGAGCTGGCGCGGGACCCGGTGAAGTCGAGCTGGCCGGAATGCTGCGTGGCAGTGATGCACCGATCCTCTTGGTCGGGAACAAGGTCGACAAGCCAGCTGACGAGCACCTGCTTGGCGAGTTGCACGGCCTCGGGCTGGGCGAGCCGATGGCGGTATCCGCCGCTCACGGAATGGGCACCGGGGACCTGCTCGATCAGGTTGTCGAGCGGTTGAAGGAGGAGGGGGCGACATTGCAGAGTCCGCAGGCGGACGAAGAGCGCCCGCCGCGCATCGCGGTAATCGGACGGCCGAACGTGGGCAAGTCCTCTCTGGTCAACGCGTTGCTCGGCGCGGATCGGGTGATCGTTTCGGAGCAGGCGGGCACGACGAGGGATCCGATCGATACCGAGCTCGACTTCGCCAACGAGCGAGTGGTGCTGGTCGATACAGCCGGTCTCCGCCGTAAGGGAAAGATCCCCGAGAACGTGGGCTACTACTCGCAGGTCCGCTCCGAGCAGGCCGCCGAAGAGTCAGATGCGGCGATAGTGGTCTGTGACGCCTCGGAGGGGATTACATCCGAGGACCTGAAGGTCGCCGAGCTCGCCATGAAGACCGGTTGTGCGACCTTGCTGCTGATGAACAAGTGGGACATAACCCGCACGGACATCAAGGATGCAACGGTCAAGGCCGAGCGGAAACTGAAGATGCGTCCTCCGGTCAGAGCTTGCTCGGCCCTCACCGGCAGGGGGATCGAGAAGGCCCTCGCTGCTGCCATCGAGCTCGCCCATCGCTCCGGGGAGAGGATTGCGACATCAGACCTGAACCGGTTCGTAGCCGACGCGGTAGCAGCCCATCCACCTCCTGAGAGGCGTGGCCGGAGGCTGAAGCTCCTCTATGCCGCGCAGGTCGAGCGGCGACCGCCTCGCATCGCCATTCAGGTGAACGACCGCAGCTTGATCAATCGGGATTGGGCCTTCTATCTGGAAAACCAGATGAGAGAGGCCTACGACCTCCAGGGCGTGCCTTTGGTGATCGATTACGTGCCGAGATCGGGGACCCGGAAGGGCTCCAAGCGAGGCCGACGTGGAGTCGGCAATGGAGCCGGAGCGTGAGTCCCGCCGCCCCGAAGAAGCCGACCGCTCGCAAAGGCGGCGCCTCCAGGAAGCGACAGCCCTCGAAGAGGCCAAAGCGCAGACCTCGGAGGGGACCGTTGGCGACCCGCCTCGAGGAGGTCTGGTTCCGTGCCTCGACCCGGATACGGGCGGCTGGATACTGGCTCGGTGAACGGTCGAGGGCCGCACGCTCCACCATTTCCCCTGGTGCCTCGGCAGGTGGGAGGGGGGCTACCCCGCGAGGGAAGGCCAAACCGAAGGGCAGACGGCGCCCGGCTCCGAAACGCAAGACGAAGCGTGGGAAGGGGGGCAAGGGACCGGCGCTGGATCGACTCGGACCGCGGGAGCGGTTGGGGCTTCTGGCCGCGGGATTGGTCGCCGCACTTCTCGCAGTGATCCTGTTCGTCCCCTTGCCCCTTATCCCGTGCAGTCTCAGCCCCGCGAAGCAGTGTCCGCCACCGGACCGGGCGATCGACCTGGTGCCCTCCGATGCCCTGCTCTATGCCCACCTCGTCCGGGAGGAGGGGAGCGAACAGTTGGAGGCTTCCGGCGATCTCGGCAGGAAGATCCCTGACTTCTCGGCGGTCGGCGAGGCAGTCCTCGGTGGTCTGGCAGGGGACTCTGCCGGCGACATCGAACTGGGCCGGGATGTACTTCCGTGGGCACAGCGCGAAGTCGCTCTCGCCGCCCTCCCTGGCAGCGAAGGGGAAGAGTCTGAAGCCGTCTTCATCGCGGGGGTGGACGGCGATGGAGACGCCGGGCCCGGGAGAGTCGAGGATCTGCTCGAGGTTGCCTCTGGAGGGCCCGCTGTCGGGACCACAGAGGTCGATGGAACCCAGATCACCGTATATCCGGGAGACCTCGCATGGGCCCGGATCGGAGACTTCGCCGTATTCGGTGCCCGATCCGCGGTGGAGGAGACAGCCTCGGTCGCTGCGGGGGGTCAGGAGCCCCTCTTACCCGACGTGGGTCCTCGCGGAGAGCTTCCCGAGCAACGGTTCGCCGACATCTACGTATCCGGCAGGGGCGCGAAGGCGCTGTTCGGTGCCGAAGGCGGAAGCCTCGGGCAACTCGGATCCTTCGTCGACTACCGAGCCACCGAAGGCTTCTCTGTCTCCCTTTCGGCACGCGACCGGGCCTTCGCAGTGGAGATCGTCAGCGATCTCTCCTCCGAGAGGTTGAAGCAGTATCCGAATGCGCTCACCGAGGTTCCAGGCTTCAGCCCGGCTCTGTCAGAGCTAGCACCCGCCGACGCGCTGGCCTTCTTCGGGGTGGGCGAGGTGGGCCCGACTCTCGCCAGCGTGGTCGAGACGGCACTTGGGGGAGAACTCGCGTCCAACTTCGATGGCATCAGGAAGGAGTTCGTCCGTGAGGCAGGGAAAGACCCCCTTCGCGATCTCCTCCCGGCGCTCGACGGTCAGGCCGCGCTGATCCTCGAACCGACCAACGGCCCTCCGGAGGCGACGTTGATCTTCGACTCAGTCGACGGTAAGCGAGCCAGCCAAGAGCTGGCGGAGCTCCAGCAGCCGCTCGCCCTCGCACTGGCCAGCGGGCGTGGAGGCATCCCTCGGTTCGAGACCAGGAATCGGAGCGGCGTCGAGATCCATTCGCTTCAGGGCCCGAGCAGGATTGGACTCTCCTATGGGATCGACGACGGACGCCTCATAGTCTCGACTACCAAGGCGGGGGTACTGAGGATCATCGAGGGAGAAGGCGGACTTGCATCGACCGGAGCCTGGCAGGGGTCCGTTTCGACTCTCTCCGATTCTCCGTCGGCGCTACTCTTTCTCGACCTCCAAGAGCTTACGCGCCTCGCTGAGCTCGCCGGTTTGGCGGAAGACCCCTTGTACGCAGCCCTCAGCGACGACATCTCGAATATCGATTCCGTTGGCGTCTCCATCGACGGTGAACCCACTCGCCTCAGGTCGAAGGTGGTTCTGGATCTCCGATGACCAAGCCTCTCGCGGAGAACGAACACCTCTTCACCTCGGAGTCGGTTACCGAGGGTCATCCGGACAAGCTGTGTGACCAGATATCCGATGCAGTCCTCGACGAGGTGTTGCGTCAGGATCCGAACGGTCGGGTGGCCTGTGAGGTGCTCGCGAACACGGCACTGATCGTCGTCGCTGGCGAGATCAGCGCCGATGCCTCCCTCGACATACCGGCGATCGTCTCGGCGACGATCGAGGGCATCGGTTACACGCCTGAGGATCTGGGATTCACCTCAGGCGAGTACGAGGTCCAGGTCTCGATCGATCAACAGTCCGCAGACATCGCTCAGGGAGTCGACAGGAGCGACGAGGCCAAGTCTGGGGCCACCGACGAGGCCGACCTCGAGGGCGCGGGAGATCAAGGGATGATGTTCGGCTACGCCACCGACGAGACCAAGGCCCTGATGCCGATGCCGCTTCAGATGGCACACCGCCTGGCCGAGAGGTTGGCGGCGGTACGCAAGGATGGAACCATCGACTATCTGGGTCCGGACGGCAAGACCCAGGTGACAGTCCGTTACGCGGACGAGGTTCCCGTTGCGGTGGAGAAATTGCTCATCTCGACCCAGCACGCTGAGGGGATCGAAACCGATCAGGTCAAGTCAGACCTGATCAAAAACGTCGTTCGGGATGTGGTCGAAGGCGAGTACGCGAACCTCTGGGAGGACGGCACCCTCGAGGAGATGCTGATCGTCAACCCGACCGGGAGGTTCGTCACCGGCGGCCCGAAGGGGGATGCCGGCCTCACCGGCAGGAAGATCATCGTGGACACCTACGGAGGTGCTGCACGTCACGGAGGTGGCGCCTTCTCGGGCAAGGATCCGTCGAAGGTGGATCGCTCTGCGGCCTATGCCGCCCGTCACGTCGCCAAGAACGTAGTCGCAGCCGGTCTGGCAGCTCGTTGCGAGGTCCAGGTGGCCTACGCGATCGGGATGGCGCACCCCGTTTCCCTCTCGGTCAACACTTTCGGAACGGGAACGATCCCCGACTCGGCGATCGTGAAGCTGATTAATGAGGAATTCGATCTGAGGCCTCTCGCCTTCCGTACCAGTTTGGACCTGCATCGCCCCATCTATGGCCCGACCGCTGCCTACGGGCACTTCGGCCGGGAGGAACCTGATTTCACCTGGGAGAGGACCGATCGGTCCGATTCCCTCCGCTCGCGCGCCTGACTGTCCGTGTGAACCGGGAAAGGCTCTGTGGCCGGCTGTCCGTGGGGCCGCGTAGCCTCGCCCGGTGAAATCCATCGCGAGGATTGAACCGCTAATCACGGCCCGTGCATTGCGCGGGCCGTTCGACTACCGCGTTCCAGAGGGGATGGGCGACCTCGAAGTCGGTGCGCTGTTGGAGGTGCCGTTCGGACGGCAGCGCGTACTCGGCTTGGTAGTCGGCCTGTCCGATGCCAGCGATGTTCCACCCGACAAGCTCGTCGAGCCGATCGCATCTCTGGATATCACCGTCCCGAGGGATCTCGTCGAGGTGGGGCTCTGGCTCGGCGAGGAGTACTGCTCCACCCCGGCTCGCGGTCTCGGGTTGACCCTTCCGCCGGGGGTCGGCGGGGGCAAGAAGATCCGTAGACCTAAGGCCCGTAAAGACCTCTTGGTCGAGCTTACGCTCGGCGGTCGCGAGGCGCTCGGAGGAAAGGGGAGGCTCGGATCCCGTCAGAAGGCGATCCTGCGCGCCGTTTCCGGTGGCCCAAGAGCCGCCCGGGATCTGTCGGCCGAAGCCGGTGCCGACCGCGCGGGCATCAGGAAGCTGGAGCAGCGTGGTCTGGTCACCACCTCCGAGGTCGAACGGATGCGCCGTCCGGAGACGAGGAGGATCGGGGCGCCGGCGGTCGAGGTGGAGCTGAACGAGGCTCAGGCCGCGGCGGTGGGGCGAATAGTCGATGCGATCGACAGTCGCGACGGGTCCTTCCTGATCCATGGCGTCACCGGATCCGGCAAGACCGAGGTCTACATGGCGGCAGTCGAAGCCGCGTTGGATCGGGGGCTCGGAGCAATCGTCCTGGTGCCGGAGATCGCTCTCACGCCGCAGACAGAGTCGCGGTTCAGCGACCGCGTCGGTGAGCAGGTGGCCCTCCTCCATTCGCGGATGTCGGCCGGTGCCAGGTACGACGAGTGGCGCAGGCTTTTTTCAGGTGATGCGAGGATCTGTGTCGGTCCCCGCTCGGCCGTGTTCGCCCCGATTCGCGACCTCGGACTGATCGTGGTCGATGAAGAACACGACCCCTCATACAAGCAGGAGAGCGATCCGCGTTACGACGCACGCGAGGTCGCTGCCCGGCGGGCCGAGGAGGCGGGAGCCGTGTTGATCACTGGAACCGCCACGCCGCGTCCGGAGAGTTGGGTGGCTCTCGAGCACCTCGAGTTGCCCGATCGGGTGGATGGCAGACCGCTCCCACCGGTCGAGATCGTCGATATGCGTAGCGCTGGCTCGGGTCCGCTGCACCCGAGGACTCTGGAGGCCTTCGGGGAACTGGCCGAAGCTGGCGGCAAGGCAATCCTCCTGCTCAACCGGAGAGGATGGGCCGGCTACCTGGTCTGTCGCTCCTGTGGCCACCCGTGGACATGTCCATCCTGCGACGTTTCCCTCGTCATGCACCGCGAGCAGGGTCTCGTCAGGTGTCATCACTGCGGACACTCGGAGCCGATGCCGACCGATTGCCCGGAGTGTGGCTCCGCCACGATTGCCCAGGTCGGTGCGGGAACTCAGCGGGTGGCCGACGAACTCGAACGTCTGCTCGCACCGCTTCCGGTATTCCGGATGGATGCGGATACCGTGGCGGCCGGGTCCTCCCACGCCCAGGTGCTTGGCGACTTCCAGGCTGCTGACTCCGGGGTCCTCGTCGGAACCCAGATGGTCGCCAAGGGACACGACTTCCCGGATGTGACTCTCGCGGTCGTACTCGATGCCGACGGGGCGCTCCGAATCCCGGACTTCCGCTCCGAGGAGCGGACCTTCTCGTTGATCACGCAGTTGGCCGGTAGGTGCGGACGAGGCGAGGGTGGAGGGAGGGTATTGGTTCAGGCCCTTTCGGTTGGTTCGCCGAGCATCGTCCACGCGTCTTCTCACGACTCGGTCGGATTCCTCTCCGGCGAGCTCGAACGGAGGCGTGATCTCGGTTATCCCCCCTTCTCGCATCTCATCGACCTCGTCTGCTCCGCACCGGACGAGGCAGCCGTGGCTGAGATCTCCGGTGTGCTCGCAGCGGCGGTATCGGGTTCGCTGCCCGCTAGTGCGGAGATGCTGGGCCCAGCACCCCTGTTCAGACTCCGTGATCGCCATCGGCGCCGCCTGATGGTCAAGACCGAGAACCGGCCCGCGACCGTCGAGGCGGTCAGAGATGCGGTGGAGCGCACGGCCAAGGCCGCATCGTCTCGCGGTGTCGCCATCTCGGTGGATGTCGATCCCCAGTGAGCCTAGGCTGCAGATCTATCTGGGTGTGAGGGTCCGGGTCTAGACTCTCGGTTTGTGAGCGATACCGAATCTGACATCGTCGAATCTCCCGACCAGGAGGAATCCTCCCCTCCCGATCCTGAGCAGGTGGCCAGGAGTCAGGCCGCCCTGGCTGAAGTCCTGAGATTCGGTGATCCTGTGCTGCGCTCACCGGCTTCGCCGGTCGAGAATTTCGGTTCAGGTCTCGTTGGCGAGATCGAACGAATGAAGCGGGTGGTGCTCGACGCACCCGGAAGCGGGCTGGCGGCGACCCAGCTCGGGATCCTCCGGCGACTGTTCGTCTATCGGCCGGATCAGGGAGACGAGGTCCGGGTAGTGGTGAACCCTGAGATCGAGTGGTCCTCGGACGAGACAGAGATAGGTCTGGAGGGCTGCCTGAGCATCCCCGATGTCGCGTTGGAGATAGAGAGGCCTGTTTCCATACGCATGAGGGCTCAGGACGAGAACGGAGACGAGATGGTGATCGAGGAGACCGGATGGACCGCCCGGGTCCTGCAGCACGAGGCGGATCATCTCGATGGGGTCTTGACCATCGACCGGACAAACCCCGAGCAGCGCAAAGGAGCGCTGCGTGCGCTTCGCCAGGGCGAGTCCTACTGGCCGCCCAACCTCGAGGACGAGGAACACGCTGACCACGAGGCTCCGGAGGTTTGAGAACCGCCTTCTGCGGCACCACGTGGTTTGCGGTCAGGGTGCTCGAGAGCATGCTCGGTGGCAAGTACTCTCCGGCTCTGGTCATCTCACCGCCGCCCAGCAGGGCGGGAAGGGGCAGGTCACTCACCCCGACTCCGGTAGCCGAGTTCGCCAGGGAGGGCGGGATGGAACTGCTCGAATCTGCCGACGTGAACCAGGGTGATGTCGCTGCGGCCTTGGCGGCACGGTCCACCGATCTGGTCGTCGTCTGCGCATTCGGACAGTTGATCGGCAGGGAGTTGATCTCTTCTCACCGGTTCCTAAATGTGCATCCGTCTCTGGTGCCCCGCTGGCGCGGCGCCGCCCCGATCGAGCGGGCACTTCTCGCCGGTGATGATGAGACCGGAGTGTCGGTGATGGAATTGACCGAGGGGCTCGACGATGGACCCGTCCTGGGGGTGGAGTCGGTGGGCATGGGCTCCCGCGAGACCTACGCAACCCTGGCCGATCGGCTCGCGGACTCGGCCTGTGCCGTCGTCGAGACGGTGCTCGCGGAGATCTCTTCCGGGAGTGCCCAGGCCAGTCCTCAGGATGAATCCCTCGTGACGTATGCGGAGAAGATCGACCCCTCGGAGCGCTACCTCTCCCCCGAGTCGAGCGCGGTGGAGCTGGACCGACGGGTTCGAGCATTGGGAGGCAGGCTGGGTACCTATCTCATGCTCGGGGAGGGGCCCGAAGACCGATTGGGGGTGGTGGAGTGTGTTCCGGTCGATCGCACCTCCGACGCCTCGGCAGCCGGCCGTACCGGCGAGGTCCTGGGTGACGGCGACGATCTCCTCGTGATCTGTGCCGAGGGTCTCCTGCGGCTGATCCAGGTGAAGCCAGCTGGAGGCAGGGCCATGACGGTCGCCGACTACCTCCGTGGACGCGATGCTCCGCTGAGGGTGCTGTGAGCGGACTACCATCGTCTCGATGGCCGAATCAGAAGCCCTCGACAGACCGAAATGTCCCAGCTGCAAAGAACCCTGGCTGCGCCCCGCGCAGCTTCCGGGTCGCTTCGTCTGTGTCAACTGTCTGTCCCGATACGAGCTCGTGTCGCAGTGTCCCGACTGCGGGGAGCATCAGACGATTGCGAGGATGAGCCGGACCGAAGACACGGTCTGTATGAATTGCGGCGGTCAGATGCTCCGGCCGATCTGAGCCACATGAGTTGCGGGCGTCGGCAACCGGCTTAGGGGCGATGGCTCCCGTAAGGTTCGCGCCATGACCGCGCCTGAGTCAACCTCCCTGCCGGAAGCTCGTAGAGAGCTATTCGAGACCAAGCGGGTGGCCCCGTCGGTGCTGTCGGCTGACTTCTCCCGCCTCGGCGAGCAGGTCGAGATGGTGATGGAGGCGGGGGCACGAGTGATCCACTTCGACGTGATGGATGGACATTTCGTGCCGCCGATCACAGTGGGTCCCCTCGTCTGCAGCGCTATCTCCGGGCAGGTACACGCTGCCGGCGGCGCGATGGACGTCCATCTGATGATCGAGCGGCCCGAGGATCAGATCGAGGCATTTGCAGAGGCAGGTGCGGACTGCATAACCATCCATGCTGAGGCGACCGCTCACGCGAGTCGCACACTCTCGGCAATTCGGGATCTCGGCTGTCTGGCCGGCCTGGCTCTCAATCCCGGCACGCAGGTAGAGACCCTGGAGGAGCTTGGAGATTCCGTCGATCTGGTCCTCTGCATGACAGTGAATCCCGGCTGGGGAGGTCAACCGTTCATCGAGTCCTCTCCCGGCAAGGTCGAGAGACTGGGCGCGGTCGCAGGAGACGCGGTGATCGAAGTAGATGGGGGTATCTCTGCCGATACCGCCGGCACGATCTCGGCTGCAGGGGCGGGTGTGTTCGTCGCGGGATCCGCGATCTTCGGCGCCGATGACCCTGCGGCTGCCTATCGGAGCATCGCAGAGGCCGCTGGCGCCGAGTGAGGCGTCGATTCGGGGCTAGGAACCCTCGTCGGCCGCAGCCAACTGAACTTCGACCTCTTCCGGGGAGTCCGGTTTGATCTCGTGACCAGCCTCGGGTTTGGGGTTTCTGTAGATCAGCAGCAGCAGGCCGCATAGGAGAGCCGCAGACCCGATGAACCCGACCTCGACCCGAAGGTCCACCTCTTCGACCACCGAGGAGAGAGTCCATGCGACGAAGATCGCCGCCGAGAAGATCCACCGTGTTGCGGCCCTCCTCACCTGACCTTGAGCGAGCGCTCCCTGGTTGAGGGTCGCCGCGCAGAGATATAGGCCCATACCGAGGCTCACCAAGATGAGGCCGACTCGCTCGTAGGAGAACTTGTCGCTGAATGCGAGTTGCATGAGGAAGGGTCCCGCGAGCGCCATCACGCCTGCAACCACGAGCCCGAACACCAGAACCGCAATGACGGTGACCCTGACAGAGGCGTGGAAGTCCTCCTCTTTCCTCTCGGCCCGGAGCCGCGTGAGATGCGGAAGGAGGCTCGTCGTCACGGCCTGGAAGAGGAGCAGGGGAGCTCTGGCGATCATCAACACGTTGAAGATGTAGCCGGCGGCGGCGGCTCCAGCCGTACCGGAGACGAGCAGAGGCCCTGCGTTGAGGAAGGTCTGCTCGCTCAGCATGATCACCAGGACGGCTCCGGCGAACCAGCTCCCCTTGGCAGCGCTGAATTCGAGCCCCTTCCGGGAAGAGGAGTCGACCACGGCGCGTCGGCGCTCCTCGTTGCCACGGTCGGCCCCCACCAGGAACGCCACCGGGACACAGATCAGCGAGAGGGCCGGCGCCATGACGATCCCGAGCGCGACTGCATCCTGACCGCTGGTGATACCCAGGGCGACGAGCACCGGAAACAGGGTCCGGATCAGCGATTCACTGATAATCAGAGAGGCATAGAGCGTCAGTCGGTGGCTCCCCGCAAGGAGGCCTCGAGCGAAGTAGCTCGCTCCGTAGGCAGCTATGGCTGCGATTCCGATCCAGTAGAGAGTCTCGTTGCCGTGCAGGAGCCCGTTCTGGATCGGTCCGCGCAGCAGCAACGCAATACCGAAGAAGCTCGCCGAGACGAGGATCTGTATGCCGGCTGCAACAGCGAGGGGGCGCGAGTATCCCTCGCCGTGCGCTATGTGTTCGGAGACGGTCCGCGACAGCAATTGTTCGACGGGGCGCTGGAGGATCGAGACGGTGATGAAGACCGCTGACCAGCAGATGACGAGTTCGCCGTACTCGGTCGTATCGAGCACGTGGGAGGAGATCGCGAAGAAGAGATACGTGACGAGACCTGCCAGTCCGACGCCGATAGACAGCAGCCCCGCGCGTTTTCCATAGCCCGCGGCCTCGCTGCCCGAGTCACCTCCAAGCCGATGCCTGAGTTCCGTGAGCATTGGACAGAGAGCCTACGGTCAGCGGGTGATCCCCGGCGGGCCGCAACCTTCAGTCGTAGAGGGTCAGGAAGAATCCCGGGGGAGACGGGTCGATCACACCGCTTGCGGCATCTATCGCCACGAAAGCTGCGTCTTCGGAACCGGGGCACTGTGAGACGTCGATGACGCTGCCGAGAGTTGCGTTCAGGGTGGAGTTGAGTGCGTTCTGGCCGGTTCCCAACAGGGTGGTCTGTGCGTTCCGAGGCTCGAATTCCAGTCCGTCGATGCACACGTAGCCCTCGGCGCCGAGCGTCGCCGTGGCGCTACCCATTCGCTCACTCGCCGACTCCAGGATCCCCACGTTGGGCCACGCTTCGATCAGGGCGTATGCCCTAGGCACGGCACCCGCTGCTATCTCGGTCGCACCCACAGCGCCAGCTGCGATCTCGGGCTCCGCGACGGCACCTGTGGCTATCTCGCTCCTGCGCACCGCGTTCGTCCCGATCTTCTTCGAGACCACCGCGCCCTTCTTGAGCTGGTTGCTCCCCACGCTGTTCCTGGGTATCCACGCCGCGTAGGATCCGCCCGCCGCAAGCGCAGCGACCGCGAGGCCTCCGATCACACCTGCTCTGAGCGTCTGCCCCCGCCTGCCAACAGGCCCGCGCAGACGGCTTGGCGATTTTTCTCCCTCATTGCTGCCCATACCGATGAACGGGAAGCGTAGGTCACGGGGAGGGCTCATGCAGCCTCGACGCTCCAGCATTCGTAGCTCGCGCGCGCCCGTATCATCGTTCGGGCAGCGCAGATCGATCCAGGCAGTGAAGACGATGGACACGAACGAGATACCAGTCGCGACCTCGATCCCCGCAGACGTGGAGGGGTCCCACATGCGCCGGGCGCTCGAGCTCGCCGAGAGAGGACTAGGATCGACCAGCCCCAATCCCCTGGTCGGCGCGGTCATTTGTTCTCCGGACGGCCGGGTGATCGGTGAGGGTTTCCATGCGAGATGCGGCGAGCCTCACGCGGAGCGAGAGGCGATCCGCGACGCATCCGACCGCGGTGAGGATCCGAAGGGCGGGACCCTCTACGTGACCCTCGAACCCTGTGCCCACCATGGCAGGCAGCCCCCGTGCACGGATGCCATTCTCGAATCGGGCATCTCACGAGTCGTATACGCCTCTGAAGATCCAACCGAGAAGGCTTCCGGCCGGGGTCCTTCGATCCTGCGCGAAGCCGGGGTGGAGGTAGCGAGGGCCGCGACAGAGGAGGTCGAAGGCGCTGACTCCCTCAACCAGCCGTTCCGCAAACGGGCGGCGACCGGCTTGCCGCTGGTCACATACAAGGCGGCGATGACCCTCGACGGCAAAGTCGCAGCCCCCGGGGGAGACTCGCGCTGGATCTCCTGTTCCGAGAGTCGGGCCCTCGTGCACGAGATGCGTGGCGTCTGCGATGCGGTCGCAGTCGGGATCGGGACGGTGCTGGCCGATGATCCACTCCTGACCGCCCGAAACGGTGACGGCTCAGACCGTTCCGTTACCGATGCACCGGGAACGAGTGACGGGGCGGCCATCAGGGTCGTGTTCGACCGTAAGGCCCGCCTTCCACTCGACTCGGCGCTGGTCGCTTCGCAGGATGTAGCGGAGCTCGCAGTCGTCGTCTCTGCCGAGGCCGATCCCGCCAGGGTCTCGGGGCTGGAGCGGGCCGGTGTCACGGTCCTGAGCGCGGAAGGTCCGGGTGACGGCGACCTGGTCAGGTCGGGTCTACGGGCGCTCTCCGAGCAGATGGAGGTGTCAGACCTCCTGCTCGAGGGGGGGCCACGTCTCGCCGGAGCCTTCCTCGACGCTGAGCAGATCGACAGGCTGCTGATCTTCGTCGCGCCGATCGTGGTCGGATCCGGTGAGGCCCCCGGGGTGATCGAGGGATCCGGAGCCAAGAGGATCGCGGAGGCGACCAGAGCCGTCTCCTGTAGCCACCTGCAGGTCGGCGATGATCTCCTGCTCGATGCAAGGCTGCGGGAGTGGTAGCGGTGTTCACCGGGCTTATCGAGGAGTTGGGTCGAGTTTCGGAGATCGACGTTGGCGACACGGGGGCGAGGATCCGTATCTCCGCACCCGGGGTGGCCGCGAAGATCACGGAGGGAGACTCGGTGGCAGTCAATGGCGCTTGTCTTACCGCAGCGGAGGTCTCCGATCAGGGCTTCGCGGCGGACGTGATGAATCAGACGCTCGGCCTCACTGCACTTGGCTCTCTCGGGCCTGAGGCACGAGTCAACCTCGAACTTGCGATGCCGGCGGACGGACGCTTCGGAGGGCACATCGTCGCCGGGCACGTGGACGGAGTAGGAGAAGTCACCTCGGTGGTCGAAGACGGCATTGCGAGGAGGCTGACCGTCCGCTTCCCCGAAGATCTACTGCCTCTCGTGGTCGAGCGCGGTTCCGTTTCCTTGTCGGGTGTGAGCCTCACCGTGGCTTCTCTCGAAGCAGACCGGGTAGAGGTTTCGCTGATCCCCGAGACCCTCGAGCGGACGAATCTCGGACTCCTGGTCGAGGGGGATGCGATCAATCTGGAGTGTGACCTCGTGGCACGGCACGTGCGGCGACTGCTCGAGAGCGTGCAACCCTAGTCTCTGTCCGATGGAACCCACACGCGGAAAAGGCGAGGCTGAGACGCCGACCGGTCAGACGGGCAACCCGGCTTTCTCCACCATCGACGAGGCCCTAGAAGACCTCAGGATGGGGAAGATGGTCGTGGTCTGTGACGGCGAGGATCGCGAGAACGAAGGCGATCTGGTCATGGCGGCTCAGTTCGCCACACCCGAGGCGATCAACTTCATGGCTATGCACGGCCGTGGCTTGATCTGCCTGGCGCTGACTCCCGAGCGCTGCGCCGAACTCGACCTTCCCCTGATGGCGGCGAAGAACGAATCCCCCCTCGAGACCGCCTTCACGGTCACGATCGAAGCGGTAGAGGGAGTCACCACCGGCATCTCGGCGCACGACAGGGCGAAGACGATCCAGGTGGCGATCGATCCCGGATCCAGCCCGTCGGATCTCCGTCAGCCTGGCCATGTGTTTCCGCTCAAGGCTCGCGGCGGCGGCGTGCTGGAGCGAACAGGGCATACGGAGGCGAGCGTCGATCTGGCGCGGCTCTCCGGCTTGATACCCGCCGGAGTGATCTGCGAGATCATGAACGAGGACGGGACCATGGCCAGGGTCCCGGACCTGATCCCCTACTGCGAGCGCCATGGACTGAAGCTGATCACGGTCGCCGATCTGATCGCCTATCGCCGCACCGAGGAGAAGCTCGTGGAGAGGATCGTCTCCACCGCGCTGCCCACGACCTTCGGTGACTTCACGGCAGTCGGATATCGATCCTTGGTGGACGACAAACATCACGTCGCATTGGTCAAGGGAGAGGTGGACGGTCTGGATGACGTGCTGGTGCGGGTCCACTCCGAGTGCCTGACCGGCGATGTCTTCCACTCGATGCGCTGTGATTGCGGTGAGCAACTCGAATCGGCGCTCGCGATGATCGAAGAGGAGGGCAGGGGCGTGTTGCTCTACCTGTCCCAGGAGGGCCGGGGGATCGGATTGCTCAACAAGCTTCGCGCTTACAAACTCCAGGAGGAGGGTCTGGATACGGTCGAGGCCAATCTCGAGTTGGGTTTGCCGGCCGACCTGCGCGATTACGGAATCGGTGCGCAGATCCTCGGGGACCTCGGTCTCAGCAGCATCCGCATCCTCACCAACAACCCGAAGAAGATCATCGGCCTCGAGGGATACGGACTCTCGGTGTCGGGTCAGGTGCCGATCGAGGCGCCGCCGAATCGCCACAACGAGTCGTATCTCAGTACCAAGCGTGACCGCATGGGCCACCTCCTGCACCATCAGGGGCTGGCGCTCGATGAGGAGCTGATCCACGAGGAGCAGCTGCGCGACGCGGAAGGCAGCGAGGGCGATGAACGCCGATGAGAAGCGGTTCGCGATCTGCGTCTCCACCTTCTATCGCGACTTGGCCGACCGCCTGATTGCGGGCGCATCCGCCGAATTCGAAGAGGCCGGTGTGTCGAGCGACAAGGTTTCGGTGTTCGAGGTCCCTGGAGCGTTCGAACTCGCGCCGGCAGCCCGGACCTGTGCGGCCTCGGGAGGATTTGCAGGGGTCGCATGCCTCGGAGCTGTGATTCGCGGGGAAACCAGCCACTACGACCATGTCTGTTCCGAGGCCGCCTCGGGGATCATGCGGGTTCAACTCGATACCGGCGTTCCTTGTGCCTTCGGTGTAGTCACCTGCGAGACGATGCAGCAGGCGCTCGAGAGGACCGGGGACGGTAAGCGAGATCAGGGCAGAGATGCCGCCAGGGCTGTGTTGGCGCTTGTCGAATTGCAGGAGGAGATGGCCTGAGGGGCGGACGCTGCGTCTGACCACTACCATCACGAACTCATGGCCAAGGTATGTCACAGCTGCGGAAAGAAACCGTCCTTCGGAAACTCCCGGAGCCACTCGATGGTGGCGACGCGCAGGCGTTTCAATCCGAACCTCCAGAAGGTCCGCATCGCGGAAGATGGCAGGCAGAGGCGGGTCTACGTATGCACTCGTTGTCTCAAGGCGAACAAGGTCAGCAAGTCCGTCTGACCTCGCCGTTCCCGGTCCACCGGATCGTGATGAGGATGACGAATGGCTGATCCCTCCATAGAGCGGTTCAGGCGGATCGTCGAGTCGGCCTACCTCGAACTCGATTCCCGACGGACCGAGGTCAACGATCTCAACGTGTTTCCTGTCGCAGATGGTGACACCGGAGACAACATGGTGCTCACTTTGAAGGCTGTGCTCGATGAGTTGGACGGACTCGAGAGCCAGGAGGGTCCGGATGTGGACCGTTCGGAGATCGTCGAGGCGATCGCCCGGGCAGCCTTGATGGGCGCAAGGGGTAACTCTGGAGTGATCCTCTCGCAGATCATCCGGGGGGCCGCGGAGGAACTTGCCTCACGCCCCGGAGAACTCGTCGATCCCGTCCTGATCGCGGCGTCTATGGCGAGCGCCGCCGACGCTGCGTACGAATCGGTTCGGGATCCGGCGGAGGGGACGATGCTCACCGTGTTTCGTGAGATGGCGAGTTCGGCGGCCAAGCGGCTCGCCCACATGGAGAAGGCGCGCCTGAACGGCGAGGTGACTGCGGAGACGCAGGACGAGATCCTCGCCGAGTTGCTCGACGGCGTAGTCAAGGACGGCGAGCAGGCGGTGGCTCGAACCCCGGAGCAACTCGACGTACTGAAGGAAGCGGGGGTGGTGGACGCCGGTGCCCACGGCCTGGTGGTGATGATCGCGGGCCTGGTCGCAGGCCTGAGAGGGTCTGCCGATGCGGCTCCCGAGGTCGCCAGACAGGCGCCACCGTCGGTAGGTCGCTCGCATCACGAAGACAGCAGATTCCGCTACTGCACGAACTTCATCGTCACCGGACGAGGTCTGGAGGCGCGTTCCTTCGTTTCCACGCTCGAGACCATTGGCGATTCGGTTCTGGTGGTGGGTGACGAGAGCACGCTGAAGGTCCACGTCCACTGCGATGAGCCTGAGCAGGCTATGGAGGTTTTCTCCGCGGTAGGCGAGGTTTCGCAGCTGGACGTTGCGGACATGCGCGAGCAGGTCGCTGCGCGTGCGGCGAGGCTCGCTTCCGGTCGCTCGGCCGTGGTGGCGGTAGCCGCAGGCGATGGCGTGAGGGATCTATACGAGAACCTCGGAGCGATGGTCGTCGACGGCGGCCCCACCTTCAATCCCTCTATCGCCGATCTGCTCGCCGGAATCCGGGAGGTGCCGGCCGAGGAAGTAATCCTGCTCCCGAACAATCCGAACGTGGTGATGGCAGCCCAGCGCGCAGCGGAGTTGAGCGACAAGACCACGGTCGTGGTTCAGTGCCTCGCGCCTCAAGCGGGGTTGGCGGCAATCGTCGAGGTCGACCACGACAAGGGGGCGGAGGAAAACGCCGACAAGGTGTCCACTGCCCTCGCCGGGATGAGCATCGGTTCGGTCGCGCGTGCCGCGAAGGACGACACCAAAGGGAGATTCTTCACCGGGGATGCCGTCGGGTTCGCCGGAGACGAGATCGTTGCCTGGGGAGGAGCAGGATCGACCCTTGCGAAGACGATGGAGGTCCTCTCGGCCGAGGCGGAGATACTCACCGTCATCTCCGGCGAGGGCGCCCCACTCGGAGTGGACGAAGCTGCCGAGCATGCGCCCGAGGGACTCGAGGTCGAAATCCACGAGGGGGGACAGCCGGCCTGGTGGTGGCTTCTCGTCGCCGAGTGACCTCGTAGCCCCCGGCATCATCTGTCGGGCATAGCCTTAGCCGAGATGGAAGCTGCCCGTTCCACAACGCGAGCATCCGGCCCGAACTGGAGGCCAACGGTCATCGGGACGGGTGAGGAGATCGGTGATCGCCAGGTCCTGCTCTCCGCTCCTGTGGTCTGGCCGGCGCAAGGAGTCCTCGACCGACCGTTGACGACCCTGAAAGGCGTGGGACCGAAGCTCGCTTCTGCGTCCTCAGAGGATCTCGGCGTCGAGTCCCTCCGCGACATGCTCTTGCACCTTCCACGCCTGCACAGGAATCTCGTCGAAGTCACCCCGCTGAGAGAGGTGAGAGCAGGAGAGGAGGCAACCGTGGCAGTGGAGGTTCGCTCGGCAAAGGTCAGGCCGACTCGTAAGCGGCGCCTCACGATCCTCGAGGCGGAGGTCGTGGATGCAGAGGGTGCGGCGGGGAAGATCGTCTGGTTCAACCGTCCCTGGCTTTCCGACAGGCTCGAGCCGGGCACGAGATTGCTGGCCCGCGGGAAGATCGGCAAGAACGGCTTCGCAGTGGCCGAACACGAATTCATCGGAGCCGGCGAGCTGCCAGGGAGGGCGCCCGAGCGAACAGACCGCGAGGTTGCAGGGGACCGGTCCGCGGGCGAGCATTGGATACGCCCCGGCCGACCCGGCGGCACCCCACCCAGCGGCATCCATACGACCGGCCTGGTTCCCGTCTACCCGGCATCCGAGCGGGTTCGCCCGCCGAGATTGCGAGAGTGGGCGTGGCAGGCTGCAGGCCTCGCAAACGCACTCGCCGAGCCCATCCCGGGGCGTGAACGGGCCACCCGCGGATTGCCGTCCTCTGCCGACTCGATCGTCGGCGCTCACCTCCCACCCGATGCCGAGAGGCTCGAGCAGGCGCGTCAAGCTCTCGCATTCGAAGAGCTCTCGTTGTATCAGGCAACGCTCGCGGTCAGACGGCGCCGTAGACGAAGCAGTGCCCGGGCTGTGGCCCTCGCGCCGCCGGACGATCGGATGTCCGATTGGATTGCTTCGCTGCCGTTCGAGCTCACGGCCGACCAGCGCAGGGCCGTAGACGAGATCGATCGGGACCTCACAGGCGAGATCCCGATGCAGCGCCTTCTGATGGGAGAGGTGGGGTCCGGCAAGACGGTCGTTGCCCTCTACGCGATGCTCCGGGCGGTCTACGACGGGGGTCAGGCGGCACTGATGGCACCGACCGAGACCCTCGCCGAGCAGCACCACCGGACGCTCGAGGGGCTGGCGGGATCAGACGGGCCTCGAGTGGTCCTGCTGACCGGTTCCGTTCCCGACTCGGAGAGGAACGGACCCCTGAATGCCCTGGCGGACGGGGACCCCCTGCTGGTGGTGGGCACCCACGCGCTGATCGAATCCTCGGTCGAGTTCTCCCGACTGAGGATCGCGGTGATCGATGAGCAGCATCGCTTCGGAGTTCGTCAGAGAGCAGAGCTCGATCGCAAGGGGGAAGGAGGTTCGGCGCCTCACTCTCTCCACATGACCGCCACCCCCATACCGAGGACGCTCTCACTGACCGCATACGGGGATCTGGACACCACGTCGCTTCGCGAGCTGCCCTCTGGCAGGAAGCCGGTCCAGACCCGGATCGTGGAGGACGGCGGCAGATCCGATGCCTATGAGTTCATCCGAGATCGTCTTCGCGAGGGACGTCAGGCCTTCGTCGTCTGCCCGTTGGTCAGCGAGTCCGTGATGGTCGAGGCCAAGGCCGCCGAGCAGGAGGCGAGTCGGCTGGCTGCCGGCGAGTTCCGGGACTTCTCCCTCGCAGTGCTCCATGGCCAGCAGTCGGCCGAAGAGAAGCAGCGGACGATGCTCTCCTTCGCCGGAGGTGACATCGACGTGCTGGTCGCAACCAGCGTCATCGAGGTCGGCATCGACGTGCCGAACGCGACCGTGATGGTGATCGAAGGGGCTGAGCGGTTCGGTCTGTCCCAGCTGCATCAGCTGAGAGGCAGGGTCGGGCGCGGTGAACACGCCTCTCACTGTCTCTTGTTCGCCGATGCCCGCTCGGAGGCGGCCAAGACCCGACTGGAGGCGATCGAGACGGAGCGGGATGGATTCCGTCTGGCGGAGGTCGACCTGACCATCAGAGGGGAGGGTGAGCTCCTCGGCACACGGCAACACGGACTGCCGCGCTTCCTCGCCGCTTCCCTTCCCGACGATCTGCCGCTTCTACTCGAGGCGCGTGAGATGGTCGAGCGGTTGCTGGATACGGGGTCGGTCGAGGCCGAGATCTTGATAGATGCCGCGCGGATGCGATTCGGCGACGAGCGTGCGCAACGGCTGGCTGCCTGAGCCGGACGTGACGCCTGAGCTCCGCATATCGGCAGGAGAGTTGAAGGGTCGGAAGCTCTCCGCTGGCAGTGGACGGCCGACGACAGGCCGAGTGCGAGAAGCGATCTTCTCTGCGTTGGGGCAGGATCTCGACGGCCAGGGGATCGATCGCGTACTCGACCTGTACTGCGGAAGTGGCGCGATGGGCCTGGAGTCCCTGTCGCGGGGAGCACGCAGCCTGATACTGGTCGATCAGGACTCCCGCGCCGCAAGTGCGAACGTGGAGGCCCTCGGTGTCGGTGTCAGGGCCGAGGTTCGCTCCGGCTCGGTGAGCGAGGTGCTCGAGGGGTTGTCCACGCATGAATTCGACCTGATCTTCTGCGATCCCCCGTATAGACTCGCCGCAACCGAGATGGAAGCGATCGAACCCAAGCTCTCCGCTGCCCTGGCGCCGTCAGGCCGCCTCGTTGTGGAGGGCCCCGCAGGCGAGGGTCCCTACCTCGATCTGCCTCTGCTGTTCGATCGAACCTACGGCAGGACCAGGGTCACCATCCATGGGGTCTCGGGCTGATGTCCGTAAGTGGAAAGGTTGCGATCTGTCCTGGCAGCTACGACCCGGTGACCAACGGGCACCTCGACATCATCTCGCGGGCCTCGGGTGTGTTCGACCGGGTGATCGTGGGGGTGGTCAATCAGCCCGTCCGAAAGCAGAAGACCCTCTACACCTCCGAGGAACGCAAGGCTTTCATCGAGCAGGCCGCCGCTGATCACGGTCTCGGCAACATCAGCGTCGAGATCTTCTCGAATCTGCTGGTTGAGTTCGCACGAGAGCAAGGAGCAGGGGTGGTCATCAAGGGCCTCAGGGCGATCTCTGACTTCGAATACGAGTTCGAGATGAACCAGCTCAACCGCATGCTGGCCCCGGACATCGAGAGTATGTACATCTTCGCGTCGGCTCGGTACAGCTTCCTCTCTTCGACCGGGGTCAAGGAGATGGCTACCTTCGGTGGGGACGTTTCGGAACTCGTTCCGCCCGCCGTCGCTTCCTCGTTGACGGATCGCATCAGCAGGGATTCCGAGGGCTGATCGTCTCGAGCCTGCGTTGGCAGCAGGCTTGCATTGGGAGAGTTCTCCCACCACGGTCTGCGCGATTCCCTAGTCTTTACCCACGCAATGGACGTTCTGGTTCTAATCGACAAGATCGACGATCTGGTGCACAACGCCCGACCGGTTCCTCTGACCGATCAGGTACGCGTGGATCGCGAGGAGATCTACGACCTGCTGGATCAGATGCGGGCAACCGTGCCTGAGGAGATCAAGCAGGCCCGATGGATCGTCAAGGAGCGTCAGGAGATGCTCGCCGAGGCCAAGCGTGAGGCCGAGAGAATCGTCAAGGAAGCACGCGACCAGCAGGCGCGCCTCGTGGCCAACGAGGAGATCGCCCGTCAGGCAGAGCGTGCCGCAGAGGAGATCGTCGAGGAGGCACGCGAGCGTGAGCGTGAGATCCGCCTCGGCGCCGAGGACTTCGCCGATGACATCCTCTCGACCCTCGAAGTCAACCTCCAGAAGTTCCTCCAGGCAGTTCAGCGCGGGCGCGACCGTCTCTCCGGTCGTGAGGACGAGCCCGCCGAGATGCGCTGAGCGCCCCGATCCGCATCGATTCGGTCGGCCCCATCGACCTGGCATCTCTGGCTCTTTCCCCGGGCCAGGCAGCGAAACTCGATGCAACGCTGGCTCTCGCTCCCCTGGATTTCGGTGGCAACACCTATACGGCCGATTCGGATTCGCCCCGGTGCACGCTCGACATCTCGCGGACAGTCAACGGTTACGCCCTCAGGCTTCGATTCCAGGCTTCCTACGAAGGGCCTTGCGTACGCTGCCTCGGAAACGCGCACACGGACCTGGATCTCGATGTTCGCGAGGTGGATCAGGAGGCTGGTGCGGACTCGGAAGTCGACCTCGATTGCCCCTATCTCGACTCGGATCTACTCGATGTGAGCCGTTGGGCCAGCGATTCGGCAGCGCTTGCCTTTCCGGCACAGCCGCTGTGTGAGGAGGGCTGCGGTGGGATCTGTCCCACTTGCGGGGAGCGTGTTGCATCGGACGGAGAGCCTCATTCACATTCGACCCAGGGCGACCCGCGAATGTCCGCCCTCGGTGACATCGAGTTCGATTGACCGACCTCGCCCGCCTCTGAGCGCCCACCCGGCTACCATCACCAGCGATGGCCGTACCGAAGAAGAGACAGTCGAGCGCCAGACGAGACAAGCGTCGCGCCCAGCACAAGGCTTCCCGACCGAGGCTCAACGAGTGCCCGCGGTGTCACAGTCCCCGCCTGCCGCATCGCGTCTGCCCGACCTGCGGCACCTACGCCGGACGCGAAGTGGTCAGCTTCAAGCCGAAGGCTGAGGCCGAGGCCGAAGGCGGCGAGGAGCAGGGTTAGTTGTCACGCGCGTCCGACGGCCTGCAGCCGGTCGCGCTCGATGGTCATGGTGCCGACGGCGGCCCCGAGGTCGTCTACGAAGGCGCTTCCATCGCAGCTTCTGCCGGCATCCCGATTCGTGTCTTCGGCCCGCCGAGCTCCAAGATGCCGCCCGGAGTCGAGATCGTGCCCTGCGACGAGTGGATCCCGAACGCAGCCGATCCGGTGGCTGCCGTAAGGAGCGCACCTGGTGCATCGGTGGTTCAGGCTGCAGACGACGTCGCTGGAGGTGCGGCCTGTGCGCTGGTGAGTGCCGGATCGACTGGAGCGACACTCGCCGCAGCCACCTTCTCGCTCCGTCGACTGCGTGGGGTCTCTCGCCCGGGACTCGCTGCCCAAGTACCGATACCCGGCGAGGGGAACCGGCGGTTCCTGATGCTCGATGTCGGGGCCAGTTCCGAAGCACGTTCCAAGCACTTGGTCCAGTTCGCCTACCTCGGCTCTGCCTTCTCGAGGGCTGCACTCGGCGTACCCGAGCCCCGAGTGGCCCTGCTCACGATCGGCGAGGAGGAAGGCAAGGGGAACAGCGCGGTGGTAGAGGCGTTCGACTCACTCAGCAAGACCGAGGCGATCAACTTCGTCGGGAACGCTGAGGGACGAGATCTCTTCCGTGACCGAGCCGACGTGATCGTCTGCGACGGCTTCACCGGGAATGTCGCGCTCAAGGTCATGGAGGGAACCGCGCGAGCGGTTGCTGACGGTGTTCGCGATGCTGCGCGCGCCAACCCGGTCGCGTCCCTTGGTGGCATGCTGCTGCGTCCTTCGATGGCAGGGCTCAAGCGGACTCTCGATCCGAACGCAACCGGCGGGGCGATCCTGCTCGGTCTCCGCGCGGTGGCTGTGGTGGCTCACGGCAGCTCCACTCCCGAGGGGATATCCAATGCGATCGAGCTCGCATGGCATGCGGCCCAAGAGGGTGCCACCGAGCAGACCGCGGCGTTGCTGGCGACCGAGGTAAGGGGGCGTGCGCCGCGGATCGAGCCGCCTCCACCTCCCACGGAGCCTGTGGCCGGCGATGCTGAGGAGAGCGGCGATACGGAGGGTGATCGCTCGGTTGAGAGCGAGGATTCGGGGGCTCCCTCCCCGAAGGACCAACCTGCGTCTCCCGCTGTCGATGATCCGGAAGTCGGTCGGTCGAGCACCCGGGATCGAGCGGAGGCCGAGACAGAGGCGACCAGCACTCCGGCGCCGGGGGAGACGCGATAATGCAGGCTGGAATGGATCGAGACCAAGTCATGGGGGTCGTCAAGGGACATCTGGCGGCCGAGCTCGAGGTCGATATCGACAGCATCGATTCGGGCACGCGCTTCAAGGAAGACCTCGATGCCGACTCGCTCGACCTCTACGAACTGGTGATGGAGATGGAGGATCGCTACGGAGTGAAGGTGAGCGAGGAAGAAGCCGCGGAACTCGTAAGCGTGGGGGATGTAGTCGAGTTCGTCTGTTCCCGCGCCGCAAGCGGTTGAGCAGCTCTCTGCTCGATCTATTCAACGGCCTTCCCGAGGAGGTGCGTTCCCGCGCGCTCAGCCACTCCTCGTGGGTAAGTAACCGCTCGGACTCGTACGGTCGGCTCGCCTTCCTCGGCGACAGCGTGCTCGGTTTGGCTGTTGCCAGAGAGTTCTTCGACCGGCATCCCGACACCGACATCGGCGACCTGACCAAGATGCGCAATCAGGCGGTCAGCGGAAGGGCGTGTGCCGAGGTCGCGGTCGAGCTCGGACTCGATCGGATGATGGCCTCCGAGGAACCGACGGAAGGCTCGGGTATCGAAGCCGAGAAGCTCCTCCAGTCCGAACGTGCCCTCGCCTCGGTTTGCGAGGCGGTCATCGGAGCGTGTCTGGTCGAGCGTGGATTCGAGGTCACCGCCAAGGCGACGGTGGAGGCGTTCTCCACGCAGATCGAGAGCGCCATCGACCAGAGGATCGACTCCAAGACCGACCTTCAGGAACTGCTGGCTCGAAGCGGCCGCAAGGTGGTCTACGTGCTCACCGAAGAGACCGGTCCGGCACACGATCCGCGCTTCAGCGTGGAAGCGACTGTCGATGGAGAGACGCTCGGTGTCGGAGAGGGTGGCAGCAAGAAGGAGGCTGAGCAGGCTGCTGCAGAGAGGGCCTTGGAGGCGCTTCAGGCCTGATCGCGCACTAAGTTCGTCCGGTCCTGCCTGAAGGCTTGCGCGTGGATGCATCTTCGCGAGATCAACATGAAGGGCTTCAAGTCCTTCCCCGATCGCACTCGCCTGACCTTCGGGCCCGGCGTGAGCGTGATCGTCGGTCCGAACGGATGCGGTAAATCGAACATCACCGACGCGATCCTCTGGGCCCTCGGAGAGCAGAGTCCCGGCGCGATCCGCGGCCAGTCCATGCAGGACGTGATCTTCGCCGGCGGCAAGGGGCAGTCACGCCGAAGCGCCGCAGAGGTGGAAGTCGTCATCGACAACGCCGACGGGCAGGCCGGGAGTGAGTTCTCCGAGATCTCGATCACTCGCCACATAAGCCGTGACGGGGATGCTGGTTATCGGCTCAATGGGGCACGCTGTCGACTGGCGGACGTAATCGAAGCCCTGGCCGATACGGGCCTGGGGCGGGAGATGCATTCGGTGATCAGCCAGGGGCGCGTGGAGGCACTGGTGTCTTCCAAGCCACGAGACCGTCGGCTCCTGATCGAGGAGGCAGCAGGCCTCGGCAAACACCGCAAGCGACGCCACCGTGCACAGCTGAAGCTCGATCGCACCCGCGAGAACCTCGATCGTGCTCTGGATGTGGAGCGTGAGGCTAGGTCGAGGATCCGGCCACTCAAGGCCCAAGCCGAGGCCGCCGAGAGGCAGGCCAAGATGGCCCGACAGGCCGACGAGCTCAACTCCCAGATCCTGCGTTCCGACCTCGGGCAGCAGAAGCGGGAATCGGCCCGGGCCGACCAGCAACTCGCGGAGGCGGGGAAGACTCTGGAAGCGCTGGAGACCCGGCTCGAGAGTGTCCGCAAACGCCGGGCGGTCGCGGAGGAGAGGATCGCCGTAGGTGAGGAGGGTAGGCGGGAGTTGGCAGAGCGGCTGGCGGAATCCAGGGCGGCCCTCGAGCGGGTCAAGGCCAGAGCCGAGTCGGTCGGACGTGCCGAGCGTGAACTCCGCTCGGCACTCGCCGAGCGGCAACTCCGGCTGGAGGGTCTCGGCGAGCAGTCAGAGCCCGATCAGGGCACGGCGGAGCGGATTGCAGAGCTAAAAGCGAGGCTGGCGGAGATCACCGGCGTTCCGGCTCAATCAGCAGAGGGCGCCGACGTGGATTCCGCCGATCCGGTCGCGGCGGCGGCTCGTGCCCGCGACGAGGCCGCCGCGGAGCTGCCGAAGCTGAGAGAGGCTGTCGAGGATGCAACCAGTGCAGTCGGTCGGGCGACCAGGGCCCGTGACATGGCTCGGGCCGAGGCGGAGAAGACCGCATCTCGGGTCGCCGCACTGAAGGGTGAGTTGATGGCGGTAGAGGCACGGCTCGCCCGTGCCTCACAGGAGGTCTCCGGGGAGGCGCTGGCCGGTTCGATCGAAGCGGCCTCTGGGCTCGAATTGGCCGTATCGGCCGCACTCGGAGAACGGCTCCGCGCCGCCCTCGTCGGCGATCGAAGCGAAGGCTCCCGTCGGCTCTCCGAACTCGAGGGTGCAGGCAGGGCGCTGGTACGCAGCGGAGACCAACAGCGGTCTCCAGCCGGCGCACCGCCCTGCGAGGGTGCCCGACCCATGCTCGATCTGATCGAAGCATCCGAGTCCGCTCGTGGCCCCCTTGAGCGTCTGCTGGTGGACGTCTGGCTGGTGGCTGATCTCGGAGACGTACCCGACTCCTTCACCGGCGTCGCGGTCACCTCTGACGGCGAGAGGTGGGACGGCACGCTGCGAGAACTGAGTCGCGTTCCCCGTGAAGGAACCGACCCCGCTCTCGCCGCAAGATCTGCCAGAGAGGAACTCCTCGGACGCGTTGCGGAGAGAGAGAAGACTGCGGAGCGAGCCAGTGGAGATCTCGAGAAGGCCACGCGAGCCCTGGGTGAGGCGGATACAGCATGCGAGGCCACAGAGATCGCCCTCCGCGAGGCGATCCGTCGGCACGACGAGGCGGCCGAAGCTGCGGATCGTGAAGAGTGGCTCGCAGCGCAACGTGCGGGCCGTGGAGACGAGCGCCTTGCAATCGAGAAGGCGCAGATCGAGGCCGAACTCGCTGCAGAGCAGCGTTACGTGGAGCGCGATGCGGCCGCAACGGCCAGCCGGGAGGCGGAACGGCGCCGGCTCGAGCGGAGGGTGGCTCTCGAGCAGGAGACGCTGCCAGGGTTGGTGCGCCTGCGCACCGCGCTGGAAGAGCTCGCGCGCAGACTCGAGATCCATGCCGACACCCTTGCCAAGCCCGGGGAGGACGAGAGCGGTGACGTCGCTACGGAATTACGCGAGTGTTCGAAGATCGAGTACGAGCTCGGCGGTGAGATGAGGGGCGCTTCAGAGCAGGCGACCAAGGCCGAGGTAGAGGCGACTCGCCTCCGGGACCAACTCAGTCGAACTGCATCCGAGCTCGCTGAGATCTCGACCCGCTTGGGCGAGGATCTCTCCGAGACCGATCAGCCTCTCTCCGCCGAAGAGCGGACCGAACTGGAGGCAAAGCTGAGCCGCCTCGCGCGCAGGAGGGAGAGCCTCGGCCCGGTCAACCCGCTGGCCAAGCGCGAGTACGAGGAAGCACGGGAGAGAGTGGCGGAACTCCAGGAGCAGCGAGAGGACATGGAGAAGGCACTCGGAGAACTCAAGTCGCTGATCAAACGGACCGACCGTGAGATCTCCGAACTCTTCGAGCGAACCTTCGAGGCAACCTCCCGCAACTTCGAGGAGATGATCTCCGAACTCTTCCCGGGTGGCAAGGGTCGCCTGCGCCGGATCGAGTCCGATCAGTCATCCAAGCCGTCCGTAAGCGAGGCGTCGGCAGGTGAGTCCGATCCAGAGCCAGAGGATGGGGTCCGCGAGGATTCCGATGAGGAGTCGGCTCGGGTCGACGACGGCGGTGTGGAGATCGAGGTCACGCCGGCGGGCAAGTCGATGAGGAGGCTCTCACTGCTCTCAGGCGGAGAGAAGTCGATGGTCGCACTGGCTTTCGTCTTCGCCGTGATGATCGCTCGTCCTTGCCCCTTCTACGTGCTCGACGAGGTAGAGGCGGCGCTCGATGATCTCAACCTCGACCGGTTCCTGCGGGTGGTCAAGCGCTTCGCGGATCGTTCGCAGTTCCTGATCGTCACTCACCAGAAGCGCACGATGGATGCGGCCGATGCTCTCTACGGTGTGAGCATGGCGGAGGATGGGGTCACCAAGGTCGTCTCGTACCGCCCGTCGCAGGGTGACACCGGCGACCGGGTGCCAGAGCACGATGAGGCCGTAGCGCCCTCCGATGCTTGGGGTGGTCCTCCGGACGGGGCGGAAGCAGCCTGACCCCGTCGACGCCTCTAGCCTGCGACGGGTGAAGCAGATGGACTCTGAATGGTCACGGGCACTCGATCTCGGGGCTGATCTCGAGTCGGAGGTCGAGACCGCTGAGCAGAAACAGGGCGTTTTCGCGAAGCTCAGACAGGGTCTAGGGCGGACCCGGCAGGCGCTCTCTGCCGAGTTGGGAGCGAGCTTCGGAGGTGCAATCGACTCCGCCACCTGGGAATCCCTCGAGGAGCTCCTGGTGCTCGCCGACGTCGGTGTACCGACCACGGTGAGGGTCATCGAGCAGCTCGAACACGAGACCGAGGCCGGCAGCATCACCGATGGGGAGGGTCTGAGGCAGCGCCTGATCGAGGTTCTCGCCGAGGTCGCACAGCCGGATGGGTCCACGTCGCGTCTGGACCTCAGCTCGCATCCGTCGGTCGTGATGGTGGTCGGCGTGAATGGCACGGGCAAGACCACCTCGATAGGGAAGCTCGCGCACGTGCTCTCCCGCGAGGCAGGCCTCGAGGTGGTCCTGGCTGCGGCTGACACCTACAGGGCTGCGGCGGTGGAGCAACTGACCGAATGGGCCGAGCGCGCAGGGTGCGACATCGTCAAAGGGGCGGACGGAGGAGACCCGGGAGCGGTCGTGTTCGACGGGGTCGCTGCGGCCGAGGCGCGGGATGCCGATGTGCTGATCTGCGACACGGCGGGTCGACTGCACACGGACAGCGATCTGATGGCGGAGCTGACCAAGGTCCGCCGGGTCATCGCGGACCGCGTCGCCGGGGCCCCTCAAGAGACTCTGGTCGTGATCGATGCCACGACGGGACAGAACGGCGTGCGCCAGGCGAAAGAGTTCGCCGACGCGGTGGAAGTCACAGGTGTGGTGCTGACAAAGCTCGACGGCAGCAGCAAGGGGGGCGTCGCGCTGGCGGTGGCGGGAGAGCTCGGGATACCGGTGAAGCTGGTCGGGATCGGAGAGTCCCTGGAGGATCTCCGGCCGTTCGATCCCCTCGAGTTCAGTCGCGCGCTCGTCGGCGAGTAGGGCCCCGGGACAGGGTCCGGTCGGCCTCTAACCTTCGGTCGATGTTCGACCAGCTATCCGAGCGGCTCCAGGGAGTCATGGATGGAGTCCGCGACCGTGGAACCCTGAGTGACGAGGATGTGGCAGCGGCTCTTCGGGAGGTGCGGCTTGCGTTGCTCGAGGCCGATGTCAACTTCAAGGTGGTGAAGTCCTTCACCGAGTCGCTTGGAGCACGGCTCGAGGGCGCCGAGATCTCTGACGCCCTCAACCCCGGCCAGCAGGTAGTCAAAGCGGTCAATGACGAGCTCTGTGAGCTGATGGGTGGTGGTGGGGGCCGCGACCTCGTCTTCGCGCCTTCGGGAACGACGGTGATCCTGATCGCTGGTCTTCAGGGCTCGGGCAAGACGACTGCCTGCGGCAAACTCGCGGTGCTGCTCGCCGCTCAGGGGAAGCGAGTGGGTATCGCGGCCTGCGATCTTCAAAGACCGGCTGCGGTCGAGCAGCTGAAGAAGGTCGGCCAGCAGGCCGGCGCGACCGTCTTCTCACTGGAAGGGGAACAGGATCCGGTCGCCGTTGCGGCCTGGGCTGTCGAGAGCGCGAGAGATGAAGCCTTGGACGTGCTCATAGTCGACACGGCGGGGCGCACGGTGGTCGATCAGGGTCTGATGGACGAGCTGGCGAGCGTACGCAAGGCGGTTTCGCCGCACGACGTCGTCCTCGTTCTCGACGCAATGACCGGTCAGGAGGCGGTCGGGGTAGCCGAAGCCTTCGCCGAGACCGCGGATTTCGATGGGATCCTGCTGACCAAGCTCGACGGCGACGCCCGTGGCGGCGCGGCTCTCTCCGTCAAGGCGGTTACCGGCAAGCCGATCCTGTTCGGATCCACCGGAGAGAAGCTCGATGCGCTGGAGAAGTTCCACCCCGATCGGATGGCGGGGCGGATCCTCGGTATGGGGGATGTGATGTCCCTGATCGAGAAGACCGAGGAGAAGTTCGATGCCGATCGGGCGAAGGACCTCGAGGAGAAGATGCGGAGCGAGCAGTTCACGCTCGACGACTTCCTCGATCAGATGAAGCAGGTCCGCAGCATGGGTCCGATCGGCAACTTGATGAAGATGATCCCGGGAATGGGCAAGGCCACTGCGGGCATGGGTGATGTGGACGAGCGCGAGCTGGATCGTGTCGAGGCGATAGTGCTCTCCATGACCCCCTGGGAGCGGGCAAATCCCGAACGAATCGATGGGTCGAGGCGCAAGCGAATCGCCGCAGGGTCCGGAACCTCCGTTCAGGCGGTGAACCGTCTGCTGAAGCAGTTCGCTCAGATGAGGAAGCTGATGAAGCAGATGGCGAGCGGGAAGCTCTCGCTACCCGGAGGGTCGATGCCAGGAGGGTTGATGGGCTGAGCACTCGGTTGCGCTACAGGGCGCCCGAGACCGCTAACCTGCGCTTCGATGTCAGTGAGAATACGTCTGAGACGAGTGGGCTCGAAGAAGAACCCGATCTGGAGGGTCGTGGTCGCCGATCAGCGATCCCCCCGGGACGGGAGGACGATCGAGACCATCGGTCAGTACAACCCGCAGATGAATCCATCATTGGTCGCTATCGACGAAGAGCGGGCCAAGCACTGGTTGGAGCGCGGGGCCCAGCCTACGCCCACGGTCGCCGGGCTGCTCCGGATTCAGGGCATCGAAGCTTCGGGTAGCTAGGTCCAACTTGGCCGAGGTCACTCCAGCCGCCTTGCTCGATCTGCTCGCACGTTCGCTGGTCGACGAGCCGGATCAGGTTCAGGTGACCGAGGTTCCCGAAGGCGAGGGTGAACTCGTGCTGGAGCTCGAAGTGGCCGAGGACGATCTCGGTCGCGTAATCGGTCGGGGAGGCCGCGTAGCCAACGCATTGCGCTCTGTGGTTCGCGCATCCGCTACCCAGAGCGGTCAGCGGATCCTCGTCGACATCCTCGACTGATCCAGGACTGGTCGGAGGGCCGGTTGCGACTCGACGTCTTCACTCTCTTTCCTGACCACTTCGGCTGGTTCCTGGGACAGCGACATGTGACCAACCTGCTCGATCGGGGAAGCGAGATCCGCCTGTTCGACTATCGGGAGACCACACCGCTCAGCGCCGGGCAGGTAGACGATGCGCCCTACGGTGGTGGCGCCGGGATGGTGATGAGGGTCGATGTGGTCGACGCGGCACTCGAGGCGGCCTACGGGTCGGACCGTTCGAGTGTGGAGATCCTCGCCCTCTCGCCTCAGGGAAGGGTCTTCGAGGAGGTGACAGCGGTGGAGCTGTCTGGGATCGATCATCTGGCACTCCTGTGCGGACGCTATGAGGGCTTCGACGAGAGGGTGATCGAGCATCTCGTAGACGGATCTGTCTCGATCGGCCGCTTCGTCCTCTCCGGTGGCGAACTTGCTGCGATGGTCGTTGCCGACGCAGTCCTGCGCAAGCTACCTGGCGCCCTCGGAGACGAGAGCAGCCCGATCGAGGAGTCGTTCAGTGAGGCTCTCGGCGGTGCCCCGGAATACCCGCACTACACGCGCCCTGCCACATACCGTGACTGGCCGGTGCCTGAGATACTCCTCTCCGGAGATCACGGCGCGGTCCGTGACTGGCGTCTTGCCGAAAGCAGAGATCGTGCAGGGCGTGACCCCGCCTAGTCGCTACCATTCGCGCCCGCAGGTCATTCGTCAGAGACCTTCGACGAACCACCCCAATCCATGAGCACGGTAATCGACAAGCTCGAGCAGGAACAGATCCAGGAGCGCCCGAGATTCGGCGCAGGCGACAGCGTGCGCGTTCACTTCGAGGTAGTCGAAGGAAGCCGCCGCCGCACCCAGGTATTCGAGGGTGTCGTGATCAAGCGCCAGGGAAGTGGCGTTCGCGAGACCTTCACGGTCCGCAAGACCTCGTTCGGTGTCGGGGTGGAGAGGACCTTTCCGCTCCACTCTCCGAAGATCGAGAAGTTGGAGGTCTCCTCTCGCGGGGCCGTCCGCAGGGCGAAGCTCTACTACCTGAGGGAGAAGCTCGGCAAGAGTGCACGTGTAACCGAGAAGCGCGGTATCGCAGAAGATCTGCTGGTGGGAGAAGGAGAGGCGACCGATGCCGAAGGCGCGACCATCACCGAGGTGGTCGGAGAGGCCGAGACGCCTGAAGCGACCGAGGCGCCTGAGGCGGCCGAGGAGTCGGGCGAAGACAGCTCTGATCAGGAGACGGTGGAGGAGGATGGGTCGCCTGCCGAAGAGAAGCCTTCGGAGGAGGCACCGGCAGCGGACGAAGAGGTCTCGGAGTCGGGCGAAGACGCTGACTCCGGGGACAAAGACTGAAGCTCCCCAAGCCAACTACCACTGGCGGTGCAATCGTCGAGTTGGTGGTGATCGTCGTCTTGGCTCTCGGCCTCGCAGTCGGGATCCAGGCTTTCGTCGTCAAGCCGTACCAGATCCCTTCCGAGTCGATGGAGCCGACCCTGACCGTGGGTCAGCGGGTGCTGGTGAACCGCTTCATCTACAAGTTCACGGACCCTGACATCAACGACATCGTCGTCTTCCATCCTCCCGCGGGAGCCGAGAGGGGAACGCAGTGCGGTGTGGTCCGGAAGATCGGTCAGCCGTGCCCGAAAGCGACGCCCCAGCAGGCGGATGTGAACTTCATCAAGCGGGTAGTGGCCGGTCCGGGGGACACGGTCAAGGTGGTGGGAGGCGTCCCCGTGGTCAACGGCGTGCGTGCCAGAGAGGACTTCATCACCCCATGCCAGCCGGGCGGTGAGTGCAACCTCCCCAGGGCGATCACGATTCCGCCGGGCCATTACTTCATGATGGGCGACAACCGTGGGGCAAGCGACGACAGCAGGTTCTGGGGACCCATCCCGAAGCGGTGGATCATCGGGCAGGCCTTCGCGACCTACTGGCCGCCGGACCGGATCGGGTTCTTCTAGCAAGCGACCCGCCCCGTCTGCCGGTCCGCTGTTCAGATTCGACCGGGAATTCGGCTCTCGTTATGTCGGCGGTGCCGACGAGGCTGGCAGAGGCTGTCTGGCAGGCCCGTTGGTGGCTGCTGGAGTGCTCCTCGATCTCGATGGCATCTCGCGTTCGGACCGGCTCGCTCTCGCCCGGCTGGACGATTCCAAGAAGAGATCGGCGGCGGAGCGTGAGCGTCTCTACCCGGCGGTATTGCGTGCAGCTGCCGCTACCGCCGTTTCGGTCAGATCCGTCGAGGAGATAGACCGGGGAGGAGTGCACAAAGCGAATCTCGCGGCTCTCACCGACTGTCTGCAAGCGCTGGCTCGGCCTGACGTGACCCTGCTGGTCGACGGCTTTTCGCTGCCTGCCTGCGAACTCGCCCATGAGGCAGTGGTCAAGGGTGATTCGAGGAGCGCTGCCATCGCGGCGGCGTCGGTGGTGGCCAAGGTGACACGCGATCGATTCATGCAGCATGCCGACCATCTCTTTCCGGGATGGGGGTTCTCCAGCCACGCTGGCTATTCGAGCAGCGCCCATCGTGATGCCATCGCGAGCATCGGGATCTCACCGCTCCACCGAAGGTCGTTCGCTTCCGTCGCCTACAGCCAGCTGGATCTGGATTCAGCCGCCTGAGCAGACTCAAAAAGCATGCTCGATGTGCTCGAGCCGTGGCTGGCAATTCGGTGGGGCCTGATCGAACTCGACACCGATCACGTCGAACCTGAACTCAGCTATCCCGGCGGGAGTGCGGCCCTGGGCGAGCCACTCTGCGGCGAGCCTCCGGATCCTCGACTGTTTCCTGCCGTCGACGGCCAAGACCGCATGTTCAGGAGCACTGCCATGGCCATCCACGGTGGTGCGAAGCGTCTTCACCTCGACGAAGACCAGAGTGTCACCGTCACGGGCGATCAGGTCCAATTCGCCACGCGAGAGAGTCACGTTGCGTGCAATCACCTCCCAGCCCTTGTCCCGCAGCAGCGTCGCTGCCAAGTCCTCCCCCAATCTCCCGAGTTGGATCCTCGCGCGGGTCACACCGGGATGATCCGTGGTCCGTGTTCACGTGGGAGACGGCCTGCGTTCCAGATCATTCACGGATTCGAGCCGTTTTCCGTGCGTTCAGTGGTTTCGTCCGCTCTAGGGTCCCCGTCCGATGTTGGCCGTGTCACGAACACTCGCCCTGGTGGGAATCGAGGCTGAACCTGTTCACGTCGAGGTAGATCTGAATCGTGGGCTTCCGGCCTTCACCGTCGTCGGACTGCCAGACACCTCGGTCAGGGAGTCGAGAGAGCGGGTCAGATCGGCGCTCAGCAACTGTGGCTTCGAGTTCCCGCTGAGGCGGATCACAGCGAACCTGGCGCCGGGCGATCTCAAGAAGGCGGGACCCGGGTTCGATCTCGCAATCGCCGCGGGGCTGCTGGCCGCCAGTGGACAGATCGCTCCAGGGCTGCTCGAACGCGTTGCATTTGCTGGAGAGCTGGCTCTGGATGGGAGCATTCGACCCGTACCCGGGGTACTGGCGATGGCTGTGAAGGTAAAGGAGTGGGGTCTACGCGGTTTGGTGGTCGCGAGAGAGGATGCCCCGGTCGCAGCGCTGGTCGAGGGCCTGGAGGTGATTCCGCTCGACTCGATAAGGCATCTCTCGCCCTTGGCCTCCGGAGAGTGGTCGCCCGAGCCTGTCGTGTCGTCAGAGGCCGCACCCGCAAGTACCGAGTCGGCGGTCTCGCCCGATCTGGCTGACCTCAAGGGTCAGCCCTTCCTCCGGCAGGCACTGGAGGTGGTCGCCGCGGGAGGCCACAGCCTGCTCCTCACCGGTCCCCCCGGCGCGGGCAAGACGCTTGCTGCACGACGACTGCCCTCGATCCTCCCGGCTCTCGAACCGTCCGAGGCGCTCGAGGTGGTCCGGATTGCAGGGGCATGCGGCGATCGGTTCACCATGCCGGCCCGACGGCCCTTTCGCGCCCCGCACCACAGCGTCTCTCCTTCAGCTCTCCTCGGCGGTGGGGCTGGGCCACGCCCGGGAGAGATCACGCGTGCGCACCATGGAGTGCTCTTCCTCGACGAGTTGGGCGAGTTCCGCAGGGACTCGCTCGAGGCACTCCGCCAGCCACTCGAGGACGGATACGTCAGCGTCACCAGGTCCAATCGGACACTCGAATTTCCAAGCCGTTTCCTCCTGGTGGCTGCTTCCAATCCCTGTCCCTGTGGTCGCGGTGAGGATTCCGGCGAGTGCCGCTGTCATCCGGTCGCAGTGGCGAAGTACCGCTCGAAACTCAGCGGTGCACTGTCTGACCGAATCGATGTATCAGCGGTAGTAGATACCCCATCGGCGGAGAACATGAGGTCGGAGGGGGGAGAGAACTCCGTCGCGGTTCGCAAGCGAGTCGAGGTTGCGGTCGCAAGGCAGCGCGAGAGACAGGGAGGGGTGCTGAACTCTCGACTGAGCCCTGATCAGCTTCGGACCCATACCGTCTTCACCGATGACGCCGAGAGGATGCTGGCCGAGGGTCACCGTCGGCTCTCGCTCAGCGGACGCGGCTGGGAGCGGGTGGTCAAGCTGTCTCTGACCATCTCGGATCTGCGAGAGCAGAGAGAAATCGACGAAGAGTCGGTCGCACGAGCCCTCGCATATCGGAGAGCCGGTGCGGAGTGAGCGACGCGACCGAAGCCTGCGAACGGTGTCTCTCATCGACCCGCTGCCCAGACGGCGGCCGGCCGCCGAGAGCAACCCAGATCGCTTCCTCCTCCTGCTGGTCGGTCTGTCGACACTCGGATGACTTTCCGGCGAGGTTGCTCGAGCTCACCGATCCACCACCAGCGCTCTTCGGACTCGGCGAGCGCCGTCTCCTGCAGGGCCTCCAGGGGGACCGTCCCACCATCACGATCGTCGGTGCGCGAAGGGCATCGAGGGCAGGGTTGACGACCGCGCAATCACTGTCGAGAGATCTCGCTGTCTCCGGGGCGTTGGTCGTCAGCGGGATGGCGCTCGGGATCGATGCAGCGGCTCATCGCGGCGCACTCGAATCAGGAAGCCCCACCATCGCGGTTCTCGGCAGCGGCGCTGACGTCTGCTACCCCCGGAAGCTGGAGGCTCTCTATCACGAGATCCGTGGGAGCGGTCTGGTCCTGTCTGAGCTGCCGCCCGGGAGCAAGCCCAGGAAGTGGACCTTCCCTGCCCGGAATCGCCTGATGGCAGCCTTGGGGGACATGACCGTAGTCGTCGAGGCACGGGTTTCGTCCGGCTCTCTGATCACCGCGACGATGGCAGCCGATCTCGGACGCGAGATCGGAGCGGTCCCGGCAGCGGTTGCGCATGCGAACGGACAGGGTGTCAACTCACTCCTTCGGGACGGAGCCCACGTAGTTCGCCACGCAGACGACGTGCTCGACACTCTGATCGGACCTGGAATGCGGGAGAGACTGGGCGGGAGCACGGGTCCTGATTTGCCGACCGAGACCCTGCAGGTGCTGGAGTGTGTCGAGCGAGAGGCCGGAACCGCGGATCAAATTGCGGTCGGGGGGACTCTCGATCCGGCGACTACGGCCGTAGCTCTCGCGCGGCTCGAGCTGTTCGGTTACCTGATCAGGGATGCGGAAGGCCGGTTCGTCAGGACGACGCTCGCTGTTCCGGCGCAGTCTCTCTAGCCTGTCGCGCATGAGAGACAGCCGGACACCGGTCGCATTGGCTATCGCCGGATCAGATTCGGGGGGTGGCGCGGGAATCCAGGCGGATCTGAAAGCGTTCGCACGTTGCGGGGTCCACGGGGCCACTGCGATCGTGGCGCTGACTGCACAGAACACCGTCGGTGTATCCGATGTGATGCAGGTCCCTCCGGCGATGATCGCCGCCCAGGTCGAGTCGGTCGTCTCCGATATCAGTGTGGACGCGATCAAGATCGGGATGCTCGGAAGCGCTGAGACAGCGCAGGCGGTGGCAGGGTCGCTCGAGAAGGTCGAAGGCGTGCCCGTAGTAGTGGACCCGGTGATGATCTCCGAGAGCGGTTCGCGCTTGCTCGACCCTGAAGCGCTTCAGGTATTGGTGGAACGGATCATCCCCGGTGCAGCCGTGATCACACCGAATCTGCCGGAGGCTGCGCGGCTCTTGGGGCGTGAGGGAGAGGTGTCGGAGGCCGATCAGGAGGAGATGGCTCGCGCGCTCCTCGACCTCGGACCAGAGGCTGTGATCGTCACCGGCGGTCACACGACTGTTGGTGACGATCTCCTATTCGACGGATCCGGGTTGACCAGGGTGTCCGGCGTACGACATCCGGACGGCGCAGCGCACGGCTCAGGTTGTACCCATGCGTCGGCACTGGCGGCGGGACTCGCCATAGGGCTGGAAGTCGAGCGAGCGGCACGGCTTGCCCGCACGGTGGCCTCCGAGGCGGTCGGTCAGGGACTGACCTCTCTGGGGGCAGGTGCAGGACCGGTCTCGGCGCACGACCTCGTGGAGGCGCGTGAATGGGCACGTTCGGCGGCAGGCGTCGGTGACCCGACCTCGGCATAATCGCTACTCGATGACGAATCGCAGAGAGCGAAGCAGCGTGGTGTTCGACGGTCCCGAGAGGGCCTTCGCTCGCGCGTACATGAAAGGGATCGGCTTCGACGACGACGAGTTGCGGCGTCCGACGGTAGGTATCGCGAATACTTGGATCGAGGCCATGCCCTGCAACTACCACCTTCGTGGACTGGCTGAACACGTCAAGGAGGGCGTGCGAGAGGCAGGGGGAACTCCCATGGAGTTCAACTCGATCGCGATCTCCGACGGGATCACGATGGGAACCGAAGGCATGAAGACCTCGCTGATCAGCCGCGAGGTGATCGCAGATTCGATCGAGCTGACGGTGCGCGGCTACCAGTTCGACGCAGTGATCGCGCTGTCGGGTTGTGACAAGACGATTCCGGGATGCGTGATGGCCCTCTCCCGACTCGATATTCCTTCGTTGATGCTCTACGGAGGGTCGATCCTCCCCGGTAAGTGGCGCGGTGAGGAAGTGACGATCCAGGATGTCTTCGAGGCGATCGGAGCCCATTCGGCCGGCAACATGAGCATCGAGGATCTCACCGAGCTCGAGGGTTGCGCGAGTCCGGGGCCCGGGGCCTGCGGCGGGCAGTTCACTGCGAACACCATGGCATGCGCATTCGAGGTAATGGGCATCACACCGATGGGCTCTGGAATGGTCCCTGCTGTCGACGGCGCAAAGGGTCAGGTCGCGCGCGAGGCCGGACGCCTGGTGATGGAGGTCTTGGAGAAGGACATCCGGCCAAGCCAGATCATCACTCGGGAGTCGATCGAGAACGCGATCGCGACGATTGCGATGTCGGGTGGCTCAACGAACGGGGTCCTGCACCTGCTGGCGCTTGCGAGGGAGTCAGGCATCGATCTCGACATCGAGGACTTCGACCGGATCTCCGAGCGGACACCACTGTTGGGAGACCTCAAACCCGGCGGGAAGTACGTTGCCAAGGACCTCTACGAGGCCGGCGGCATTGAGCTGCTGGCACACCGCCTGGACGAAGCGGGCCTCCTTCACCGGGACGCGATCACCGTGACCGGGAAGACGATCGGCGAGTACGCCGATTCCGCCACGGAGACGCCCGGCCAGGAGGTTGTCCTGCCCGTCTCTGATCCGTTGAAGCCCAATGGGGGTCTCGCGATCCTTCGTGGCAACCTCGCGCCCGAGGGTTGTGTGGTCAAGCTCGCGGGTCACGAGAGGTCGGGCCAGACGGGGCCGGCGCGGGTATTCGAATCGGAGGAAGCAGCATTCGCTGCGGTCAAGGAGAGCGGGATCAAAGCCGGCGATATCGTCGTGATCCGGAACGAGGGCCCCTCAGGTGGTCCCGGGATGCGTGAGATGCTCCAGGTCACCGCGGCGTTGGTCGGCGAAGGACTCGGTGAAGACGTGGCGCTCCTGACCGATGGCCGATTCTCCGGAGCCACCCATGGCCTGATGGCGGGGCACGTCGCACCGGAAGCTGTGCGAGGAGGACCGATAGCGATCGTCCAGGAGGGTGACGAGATCTCGTTCGACATCCCCAACCGGACGCTGACGCTGAACGTCCCCGAGGAGGAGATTGCAAGGCGCCTCGAGGCCTATGAGCCGCCGGAGCCGAGCTATACCTCGGGCGTGATGGCGAAGTACGCCTCGTCGGTCTCGAGCGCCGCTCAGGGCGCAGTGACCACCCCGCAGTGGGATTGACCGATCAGGCGTAGCCCATCCGCTCGAGGATGGGGATCTCTCTGATCTGCGGTGGTTGAAGGTGGTCCCAGAGGATTCCGCGTGGGCGAGGGTAGGTCGTGGAGACATCCACCACTGCCTGTGGGGTTGAAATCAGGTCCACCGGCAGATCGTGGGCGACCATCGGCAACTCCTGGCGCCTGACCTGCACAGGGTGAACGCTCGTTGCCACGACCGTGTGCTCATCGATCTTCCCGGCCTCGGTCAACAGCCCGTACTCGAGGTCGAGATATCCGCCCCCCTTCCCGACCCTCGCACCGTCGAGGTTGACCGCGACCGAACCGCAGAGGATAAAGTCGATCTCGGGTAGTTCTTCTTCGGCCACCACCTTCCCGATCTTGAGCGCCCCCTTGATAGTGGCCGCCTCTCGCCGCTGTTTCGGAGTGAGTTGCTTCGCCTCGATCAGCCTGAACGGATGAGGGTCTCTGAGCCGTGGGACCGAGATCACCACCGTCTTCCCATCTTCGAACGCGAGGCTGCGCGCATGGGCCTGCGGGGAGTCGGGGTTCACTCGGATGACTCGAGCCTTCTTCCACAGCCGATGTCCGGCGAGTAGTTCAGCGGCCTGCTTGGAGCCTGCGAAATTCGGGATCCTGCCTTCCGCACCAGGGAAGCGCGCCACACCCCGGTCCTCCATTTCGCGCCACACGAGGCTCCGTATCTGGTCCTTGGATCTCACCTATTCGCGTCTCTCGTCCGGCCCATGAGTCCATCCTACGGCTGCAGCCGACGCATCTACACGCATGATCACCTGCATGGATGCGAGCGGAATTGGAGGGACGCGGACGCCCTTCTCGTAATCTTCCATAAGGGAATGAGGGCGAAATGGACAAGATGAAGAACTGGCTCGGCTCGCACCGCGTGGCGGTGCTCGCGTGTCTGGTCGTCTCGGGCATCCTGATGCTCGCGGTCGGCGCGGCGTTTGCCTACGACCACTCGCAGAAGGAGCGGATCGCTCCTGGAATCGCCATCGGCGGTGTTGCCGTCGGGGGACTGAACCGTGATCAGGCACGCGACAAGATCGACCGGGAGATCGTCTCTTCCCTCTCGCAGCCACTCGAGGTCCAGTTCGAAGGCACCCGTTACGAAATCTCCGCCAAGCGCCTGAA
>CAIUSP010000005.1 GCA_903901855.1 uncultured bacterium
ATCGTGGTCACTCACGAGATTGATTTCGCCCGTGACGTCGGCGACCGAGTGGTCTTCATGGACGGCGGAGTCGTGGTCGAACAGGGGCCGTCTCGACAGGTGCTCGATTCGCCGGGTGAGGAACGAACCCGGGAATTCCTCGGGCTCGTCTTGGACCACTGACCGAGAGACGCTCAGCCGCCGCGCCTGAACAAGCCCCGCACTCTCGACAGGGTTGAACGTTCCCCGGTGCGCTCGAACAGATCAGTGTGAGCCTGCTCGAGCAATGCGAGCCTCATCTCAGACTCGCGGTATCTCTGCTTCAAGTCATCAGCCTCGGTCTCGAACATCTCCTGCTGGTGCCTGTGGGCAGCGATGTAGCGATCGTCACCGGGCCTCTCGCGCTGGAGATCGATTGCGGTCAGCTCCTCGACATCGGCTTCGGTCCCTACCCGCGCCAGGACGATTCCCTGCCCCGGAATCTCGTGTGAGGGGTTCGATTCGTCCGGGTGGGAACCGGAATCGATCGAGAGGATCTCGAAGGCCCTCCCCCAGTGCTCGCGCAACCACCAATGTGAGTGGAGTACGTTCACATACGGAATGGTCGGGTTGGCGTAGGCCCAGATGCTCATACCGACAGCATCTTCTTCGTAAGGCACCTCGGTGAGAGTCTGCGCACACGCCTCATCCAGGATGCTCGCGATCAGAAGACCTCCTGGCTTCAGAACCCGCCGGACCTCCAGCAGCCACTCGGCCCAGTTGACGCCGAGATGGGTGAAGACGGAGAAAGCCGTCACCACGTCGAAATGGTCGTCGGGATAGGAGAGCGGAGGATCGAAACCGTTCACCTCGATGCCGGCAATCGGGGGGCATAGATTCGCCTCAGCCCAAGCGGCCATCGGCTGATCGAGATCCGAACCGTGGATCTCCGCGATCTCTCCCCAGTCGAGGATGTTCCGCAGGAACCTCCCGGCTCCGCAACCGAAATCCAGCATGCGCTTCCCCCGCCAGTCCCACTCGGGTCCGAGCAGGGACTCGACTTCCCTCCGACAAGCAAGGCCGACCTCCAGATACGACGCGATCGTCTCCTCCTCCGTGGGGTGACCCGAACCGACGGAGACCATGAAGTCCAAAGGCGGAAGTGGGCCCGGAGTTTGTCTGCTCGACGACATCTCGCTTCCACAGTAGCCACAGGTTCGCCGAGGTACGACAGTTCACGGTCATCCGTGCGACGGCCCGTTGCGATACTTCGCGCATGCATTCAGCCGAACGGGCCGCACGGCCTCAAGAGCCTTTCGGGATCGTCGCCGGATCGGAGATCCCTTTTCCACCTTCACTTGCGGTGGGGGAAGGAACCCCACTCCTTGTCGGGGGGTGGTGCCGACCGGCCGAGAACAGCGCATCGATACGAAAGATCGAGATCGCAGTCGACGGACATCGCACCGAACCGATGAGCTACGGCCTGCCGCGCAAGGACGTCTACCGCGAAGCGCTAGCGGAGGGCCTCACCGGAGAAGCAGCCCGCAACGCATTCCAAAGCGGTTTCCTCGCGGTTGCCGAGGTTCCGTCGCGCGCTGCAGGACGAACCGTGCCGGTGGAACTGATCGCGACATCGCATTCAGGAGCCGAAGCCGCCCGGGAGATCGGGAGGTTGCCCCTCCAGTCGAATCCCGAGCCGGGCGAGAATGCGAGCTGGCCTGGCGGCGAACCGGGCCCGAAGGTGGCGATCTGTATGGCCGCCTACTCTCCCAACCCCGAGATGTTCGGTCGGCAGATCGCCTCACTCAAGGCACAGAGTCACCGCAACTGGATCTGCTTCATCTCGGATGACGAGTCAACACCCGAGTCGAAGGCGCTGATCGAGAGTGCGATCGGTGAGGACCCCCGCTTTCGTCTCTCTCCCGCACCCCGACGGATGGGCTTCTACTCGAATTTCGAGAGGGCGCTCGAATTGGTTCCGGATTCGGCTGAGCTGATCGCGCTGGCCGACCAGGACGACTTCTGGCAGCCCGGCAAACTCCAGACGCTGATCGAAGCGGTCGAACCAGCCAGCACGATGCTGGCCTACTCCGATTCGAGAATCGTGGATGAGCACGGAGAGGTCATCCACCCTTCCTACTGGGTTCGAGGAAGGCGGAACAACCGTACGAACCTCGCATCGCTGATCATCGCGAATACGGTCACCGGAGCAGCATCCATATTCAAACCGGAGGTCCTCAGACTTTCCCTGCCGTTCCCGCATACGCCGGTGAACTGCTTCCATGATCACTGGATCGCCTGTATCGCCCTCGCAATCGGGGATATCGCCTACGTGGACGAGCCGCTCTACGACTACGTCCAGCATGGCGATGCCGTGATCGGCTTCGAGATTGCCTCATCGGGACTCGATCAAAAGCGGGCTCAGCCGCTGCGCTCGCTGCTCGCCACTCTCAGAGACGCCTCTTCATCTTCTCCTCCCGACCCGTCCACGATCGCAGCCCACCGGCTGTTCCCCATGAACTACTACTTCGGTTCCACCCGATTGACCGTCCTTGCTTCGGCAGTCCGCATCAGATGCCAGGGCAAACTCACCGGGGCAAAGCTGCGAGCAGTGAAGCGGCTGGAGTCCGCAGACCGAAGCTCGATTTCCTTCCTCTCTCTCCTGCTGCGGCGTTTCCGTCGCTATCTGGGTCTGAACGAGACGACTGACATCGAACGCTCTCGGATCAAGGGGCTGCTCTGGCGAAGGGTCATACAGTCGCGAGCCCGATTCATCAGGGACCCTGAAGGAATGACGAGCGATGCCCGGATTCCACTGCTCGAAGAGGCGTTACCTGGAGAGGCGGCAAGGCTGTGACGTCCGAACCCGCAGATCCGACACTGACCCCCCAAACAGCCGGACCTCTCTCGGTCAGGGCTCGCGGGGTGACCAAGTCCTTTCGGGTCTTGAGCAATCAGAGCGAGACGCTCAAGGAACACCTGCTCAACCCGGGTCATCTGCTCGGAAGGGACGAGAGGCGACTGGTGGCGCTGAACGGAATCGACTTCGAGATCAGGGCTGGAGAGTTCTTCGGCATCGTGGGTAGGAACGGATCCGGCAAGAGCACCCTGCTCAAACTGATGGCATCGATCTACCACCTCGACTCGGGAGAGATCGAGGTCGCGGGGCGGATTGCTCCTTTCATCGAACTCGGAGTCGGATTCAATCCCGAACTCACCGCGCGGGAGAATGTCGCCTTGAACGGAGTGATGATGGGGCTGAGCATCACAGAGGCAAATGACCGTTACGAGGAGGTGCTCGACTTCGCTGAACTCCAGGACTACACGGACCTCAAGCTGAAGAACTATTCCTCTGGAATGCAGGTTCGGCTCGCCTTTGCGCTGATGCTCCAGGCGCGTGCGGACGTGCTGCTGATCGATGAGGTTCTTGCCGTGGGAGATGCTGCCTTCCAACGCAAGTGCTCCGATTCCCTCCAGTTCTTGCGCTCCCAGGGAAAGACTATCGTCCTCGTGACGCACGACATGGCGGCGGTCCAGCGCCACTGTGACCGCGCGATGTTGATCGAAGGCGGGGTCGTCGACACGATCGGAGATCCCACCGAAGTCGCTGACCGATACGTCGAAATCTCCTACGAAGAGCATGCTCATCCTGAGAGGACAGGCGGGACGAACCTCAGGGCCCGAGTCAGCCGGATAGAGCTCCGTGACGCCGACGACAATCCTGTTCGCGCGGTTCATTCCGGTCAGCCGCTCCAGATCGTCACCGAGATAGAAGGCAACGAGCCGGTCGGCGACCTCCTCCTCTACGTCGAGATCGCAACCAGCTCGGTGATCAGAGTTGCCGCGATGGTCTCCAACGCAGAGGAGATCCGAAACCTCGGACCTGGCGAGCGGGCCGAGGTGAGATTCGAATTCGACTGCCCGCTCGGGGTTGGTGACTACATGCTGAGGTACTACCTGAGCTCAGTCGACGAAGGAGAACTGATCCAGCCGACCAGCCAGGCTTTCCCCTTCTCGGTCATCAAGGGAGCAGCTGCGGGCACTCTGGTGGCGATTCCCTACGGAAAGAGTTCCCGACGAATGGACGGTGAGCGATGAAGGCCGCAGAGCGCATCCCGGAACATCCGCCTCTCGAGAAGATCCCGGGACCCTCGGCCTTCGGGGGATCAGCCCGTCGATTCTTCTCGCTGCTCTGGCTCACCTCGGTCACCGACTTCAGGCTCGGCTTCCACGGGACCGTGCTCGGCTACATCTGGTCGCTGGCACGCCCCCTGATGCTCTTCGGGATCCTGCTGCTCGTATTCACGAAGGTCTTCAGGTTCGGCGATCAGGTGCCTGACTACGCGTCGTTGCTACTGCTCAACATCATGCTCTACTCCCTGTTCGGGGATGCGACCAGCGCTGCCGTCGGATCGCTCGTCGACAACGAGGGGCTGGTCAGGAGGGCTCAGCTGCCGCGGATAGTGATCCCCGCCTCAACCGTCCTCACGACCTTCCTCACACTCACCATCAACCTGATCGCGGTATTCGCCTTCATCATCATCAGTGGAGTCGAGCCGATGCTCACCTGGCTCTTCCTTCCGGTGATTCTGCTCTGGTTGCTCGCTCTGACCTTCGGTACCTCCTTCCTGTTGAGCGCCTTCTTTCCACGCTTCAGGGACATCGGCCTGATCTGGACCGTGGTCGGCCTTGCGCTCTTCTACGGCACCCCGATCCTCTACCCGATCGAAGTTGCACCGGAGGGACTGCGAGCGCTGATCGAACTGAACCCGTTGAGCCTCATCTTCATCCAGGCTCACCACTGGATCATCGATCCGAACGCTCCCAGCGTGATCGAGGCTACCTCGGGGCACTGGTGGATACTCCCGGCGTCGCTTTCGATCTTCGTCGCGATCTGTGCCCTTGGATTGGCCGCCTTCTCTCGCGAGGCGCCCAAGGTTGCCGAGGAGTTGTGAGCGAGCGGTCGACCGAGTCGGGCGCCGTGGATGTCGCAATCGTCACCCACCAGTCGGCGCAGCACATCGGGCGCTGCCTGAATTCCGTCGAGGCCTCGACCGGGGTTTCGCTCGGACGGGTAGCGGTTGTGGACAACGCCTCTACCGACGGGACCTGCGCAGTGATCGCAGAGGCGTTCCCGTCGGTGGACCTGACCGAATCGAGGACGAACCTCGGTTTCTCGAGCGCGACGAATCTGGCGGCGTCGAGGGGTGATTCCGAATTCCTGCTTGCCCTCAATCCGGATGTGTGGCTCGAGCCGGACACCCTCCAGATTCTGATCGCGAAGATGCGCTCCAACCCCGAGATAGGCATCTCAGGCTGTCGGCTGGTCCTGCCCGACGGCTCCGAGGACCATGCGGCCCGCCGGTCCTTCCCCACTCCCTTGAGCGCGCTGTCTCACTTTGCGGGAATCAGCAAGCGCCGAAAGGCACCCCGGGCGATGAGGGAATACTTGGCACCTGCCGCCGCCGACGGTGGCCAGGTGGACGCGGTCAACGGTGCCCTGATGCTGATCAGACGGAAGTGGTTCGAGGATCTCGGCGGCTTCGACGAGCGTTACTGGATGTACATGGAGGATCTGGACCTGTGCTGGCGGTTTGCCGAACGCAACCGGCTCACCTGGTTCGTTCCAGAGACCGAGGCGGTGCACGTCAAGGGCGCCAGTAGTGGGCGATTCCGTCCCCTGAGGCTCAACTGGGCCTTCCACAGCGGGATGATCCGGTTCTACCGAGATCACCTCGCATCTGAACACAATCCGCTCTACAACTGGGCGATCTATCTGGGAGTCCTGATCAAGTTCTCATTCTCGGCGCTCCGATCCGCCATGGGACGCGTGGCGGGATCCGACGGATCGAGGTAGAGGTGAAGCCGGCTATCAGCTTCGTCGTGGTCACTTGGGAATCTCTCGACGACCTCGCAGGTTTGGTCCGATCGATGATGGAACACCTTCCGACCGACGACTCGATCGAGCTGATCGTGGTCGACAATGCTTCCTCCGAGGATCCGACGGAGGTCGCGCAGCGGTGGAGAGGCCCCCTTCAGATCGAACGCCTCGGCTCGAATCTCGGATTCGGTGCCGCCTCCAACCAAGGTGTCCGAATGGCCAATGCGCCCGTGACCTTGCTCTGCAACCCGGATATCCGACTGCTCGACGACTCGATCCTCCGTCTGGCCGAGTTCTCGGCAGAGCGTCACGCGCTGGTCGGTCCCCGGCTTCTCTGGGCAGACGGCACGAAGCAGCCGTCCTCGAGTGGACCCGTGACCGGTCTCTGGCCCTGGGTTGGCGCCTTCACTCCGGGTTCGATCCAACCGGACTGGATGCTCGTGAGGACTGAGCCATGGCGGATCGACAGGACGACAGAGGTCACCTGGCTCACAGGTGCGGCCATCGCCGGACCAACGGAGATCCTCGAACGACTCGGGCCGTTCGACGAGCGAATCGAGCTGATGTCAGAGGATCTCGACCTCGGGCTGCGAGCGCGAGGCGCCGGAGTCGCTGTCCTGTTTTCCCCCGACCTCTGCGCGGTCATGCATCTGGGTGGTCGCTCCTTGGACCGGAGATTCCCGGACAGCGGTCGCGAGCTGGCGGCCTCGAATCGAGCCTTCGCCATCCGTCGGGCCTACGGCGAAGGGGCCGAGAAGAGATCGCGTGCCGCCCTCTCGACCAGGCTGAGGCTGAGACGCACGGTGAAGGCCTTGCTCGGTAGGGATGATTCCGCGGAGCGAGGAGAGCTGGAGGCTCTCGGTAGGCGCTGAGGTCAGCTAGCGGATACGCCGACCCTCCCCATCGCCTCCTTGAAGACAGCCAGAGAACGATCTGGTGAGGCTATGTCGGCGGCGACCCCAGCCGCCCCCTCGGCGAGCCGGTCACCCAAGCTCGGATCGTCCAGTAGCTCCAATACGGCTCTCGCTATCTGACCGCTATCGCCAGGATCGACCAACCTCGCCGTCTTTCCGTCCTCGAGCAGATCCGGCACGGCGCCGACCCTGCTCACAACGGCAGGTACTCCCGCAAAACCAGCCTCGAACGCGACTCGTCCGAACGACTCCGCATGGGTCAGCGCAGGGTTCACCAGCACGTTCGTCGCCGCCAACAGTTCGCCGATCGGCTCCACCCTGGGGATTCGGACGACCGACTGGGTCACTCCGAGCTGGCGAATGAGTGCATCCAGTCCGTCGGAGTACTGCCGGTCACCGCGCCTCGCGAACGGCTGCCCGACGATGATCAGACACGAGTCTGGATGCGCCTCCAGGATGATCGGAAGAGCCTCTAACAAAACGTGCTGACCTCGCCCCGGACTGATCGAACCTACACAGGCGACCAGAGGAACATCAGCCGAGATCCCGCGCTCTCTTCGAAACCCCGCGCCGTCTCCGTGACTGAGGGCGGGATCGATCGACGGGTAGTGGATCGAGACAGGAGGCTTGGCTGAGATCGCGTCTGCGACTGCGGGAGAACATGCGAGCACACTGGCGGCGATCGATGATGCACCACGATTCGAGATCCGCCGAGACACCTGACGGAATCTGACTCCGATGCCGTCCCTCGAAGCGTTGGACTCCATCGGGATCTCTGCCGCGTAGAGAACGACAGGAATTTCCTCGCGTTGGGCTGCGATCAAGGCTGACGGCACTGCGGTGGTCACGACCAGCACCGCTGACGTCCCCCGATCACGGAAGAAAGCCCTCAGCAACCGGATCTGCCTCCATTGATCGCGGAACTCCTTCACGGCCCCGACCGCTCCTCCCTCCAGCGTCGGTACCGAGTAATCGAGCTGGACCACCTCGACTCCAAGACGGCTGAAGAGGGGGTCGGTCACCTCCGACGCTGGAACGAGCACCGCCACATCCCTCTCGGAGGAGAGCCAACGGATCTCGTTCTCCAACGACCGCAATGGTCCACTCATCAGGCCTGAGTGGAAGACCACAGCCACCTGACCCGTCGGAGAGGCCCCCCTCACCCCGGATCGTCTCCGCCAGCGTCGCTTGAGATTCCCGGCCAGGCCAGTCGAGTCCGGCAGGTCAGTCGGATATGAACGGGGTTCAGGCCTAGATCTGAGACCAGCGAGCCTTCCGGTCACGCCACCGAGGTTGCGGTCCACTGCTGCCTGACCCAAGGCGAGCGGAAGATCTCTGGCAACGACGGAGGCGATCCTGGATGGTGAGAGAACGCCCCACTTGCGGAGGACATAACCGCGCCCGAAGCCCATCAAACGGTTCTTCTCGACCGAGCCGGATCCCAGGGTCGCTGAGTGTTGGTGAGTTCCGCGCGCATCCGCAACGAGGCGGCAACGACCACCTCGCTCTCGGAGGCGAAGCACCAGGTCTACGTCTTCCCAGTAGGCGAAGAGGTTCTCGTCGAATCCACCGACGGCGAGGAAGGTCTTGCGATCGAACGCCGCGGCAGCACCAGACGGTCCTACCGGGTCCGGGGTTCCTGCTTCGAGCATGGAAAGAGGTTGTCCGTTCAGATAGTCGAAGACGAGCAGAGTTCGATCGAGTTCCATCCCGGCCGAGTCGATCAATTCCGGTCTGCGCGACTGTCTCATCACCCCGGCCGCCATCGTGACCTGCGCTTCAGGATCGACCCCCGCCGCGATACGGGCGACGAAACCCTCGTCCACCGTGCAGTCGTCGTTGATCAGGACGAGCGTCTCTCCCTGAGCCTCCCCCGCCGCGAGATTGACCGCAGCGGAGTAGCCGAGATTCCTGCCAGGCCTGAGCACTCGTCTCGCTGGCCCCTCCTCGATCGGATCGGCATCGGTCGAAGAGGCATCTCGATTATCGACCACGAGCGTCTCGAAGTCGGAGCCCTCCTGCGCGAGGGAGGCGAGCACCGCCCTGCACCTCTCGGCAGACAGCGTCGGGATGATCACTGAAACGCTTCGCGGGTTCACGAACCCGCCTCCCCCGAGCCTTGCTTGCACAGGATCACCGTAATCGTTCCTCCTCTGCCCAAGACACTGGCAAGGCACTCGAGCGGCAGGGCGAGCAGGAACAGAGGCAACGCCAGCAGCAGTCCGAGAATCGAAGTGACCCTGGTTCTCACCGTCTCCCCGAGAGGCTGCCGCTTGATCAGCTTGAAAACCGCGTCGCGGCTGCCACTCGCTCTGCTCGTGAGCGTCTGCCACATGCCGAAGGGGTTCTGCTCGAGCGACCAGGTATTCATCGACTCCACGGGCAGACCAGCCTGCTCACAGAGCGATCGGATACCGGCAGGGGTGAAGTGCGTCAGATGACGCGGGACATCCTGACCGAACCAGTAGTCCCCGCCGAGCCGGGCCTGCCAACTGCTCAGATTCGGTACCGAGACGATCACTCGCCCCCCTGGTCCCATCAGTTCCGCCAGCCGCTTCATCTCCGCAGCCGGATCTTCGAGGTGCTCGAGCACGTGCCAGCAGATGATGCGATCGAAGCGGTCTGTGGTCGTCGACATTCCGTCGAGGTCCGGAATCAGTACGACCCCTCTCTCCGCAGCCCGCTCGCGCGCTGAGGCTGACGGTTCGACTCCCGCCACTTCGGCTCCTCGTGCCGCAAGCGTTTCCAGCAACCTGCCGTCACCAGCGCCATATTCGAGCACGCGCGACCCCGGCCGTGTCCTTCCGATCCGTTTGAGTCTTCCGCGATCGGCGACCTTCCGCAAGGGCTCGATCAGCCGATCCAGCCAGACGGGGGGCCTGGAGTAGTACCCGCCCTCGTACGAATCCGAACTGACGACGGGTCGACCGATACCGGATCCCGAGGTCTCCACGGTCCTTGCCGAGCCGCAACAGTCGCAGCGCAGCAGTTCGAACCTCTCCTCGTCTGAAGAAACTGCCGTGTCTGCTCCGGTCGCCTTCCTCCACGGAGTGAGGTCCCCGCCGCAGGCAGGACAAACGAGCAAGCCGCTGGGTGATGACCTAGAAGGCACCCTTGCCACGGATGACCGCAAGCGGGGTCAAAGCGATGATCCGCAGGTCCCGCCCGATCGAGAGCCGCTCGACGTAGTCGAGCTCCACCGCCAACCTCTCGGGGAAGGTCAGTTCCCCTCTCCCGTAGACCTGCATCGGGCCGGTCAGGCCGGGCTTGACGCTCAGGCGGAACATGTGCTCTGGGCTGTATCTGCTGACGATCGCGATCTCCTCGGGGCGGGGACCGACGAGGCTCATGTCCCCCTTGATCAGATTCCATACCTGCGGGATCTCGTCGAGGCTGAACCGACGCAATACCCTGCCGACCTTGGTGACCCTCGGGTCTGATCGGAGCTTGAACATCGGATCCTCGAGTTGCTCGACCGGCACCAGATCGGCCAACTCGTCGGCTGCGCCCGCACGCATGGTCCTGAACTTCCAGATAGTGAAGACCCTCCGGTCCAGCCCCACCCGCTCCTGCCGGAAGAGGATTGGACCGGGCCCCTCGAGGCGGATCGCGACAGCAACGGGGATCGCAACCAAGAGGGAGGCTATGGCCAAAGGGATACCCACGACCAGATCCAGGGCCCTCTTCAACAGGAGCGTCGAGCGCGAGACATCAGCGGTTCCGTATCCGAATATGGACAACTCCGCGAGGCTCGATACCTCTTGGGGAGTTGCCTGACCGCGGAGCGGACTGACCACCGAGAACTTGGCCTCGTGCTCTCGGCAGAGTCGGGAGACTTCGGAGATCTCTTGCGCGTCGAGTCGCTCGCTCGCGATCACGACCCAGTCGATCCGGCTGGAATCCTCGGTGTGCTCACTCATGTGCAGGTCATCGAAAAGTGTGATCTTCCTGCGGAACGCAGATGCGAGGTCCCCTCTTCCGACTATGAGGACCTGCTCGCTCTGGGTCCTCAAGCGCCAGAGCGCACGACCAGTTGCCCTGAAGACGAACGCCAGCGCGAAAGCGATGAGGAGCGCCTGGAAGATCTCTGCGTAGTTGGTGCCAGCCGGAACGAACGATCGTCCGAGCAGACCCAAGGCGACCACAGATGCAGCCGCCCAGACCAAGAGACCCGGTGCCTCGTCGACGGTGAGGTGGCGGATCTCGCGATGGTCGCGATCGTAGAGCCCGATGATCTTGGCGAAGAGAATCGCCACCGGGAGGAAGGCGAACTCCCACAGCCCCCTCTCGATACCTGCACAAATGAGGACTGCGGTGGTCAGGGCGAGTGAGTCCGCAACGACCAGGTACCTGCGCCTCCGTGCGTCCCGCCACCATCGGCCGCGCCGAGCATCGGCATCAACTCCGTCCGCGCTCCCCGCGAGCCGCTCCTCGACGAAGCCCGCAAGGTCTGATGCGGGCTGCTGCGCGCTCGGTTCCCCCGACGCATCCAACCCTGATTGCGACTGGAAATCATGGTCTTGGTCTTCCTTCACTTTCCCCCCTGATCCTCGAAGCCGATCAGGCGAGGATAAAGAAGCAGCGCCCTGGATCTGGCCGCCTGCGCTGCCTCCTCGTTGGAGAGTCCGGTCTGGATGCGGTACTCGATCACCGCTGTCCGCCAGTCCCGAGCATCCCTATCGACGGCTTCGCGGAGCAGTCTGAGGGCCTCACGAGGTCTGCCGGCCGCTTCGGCAACCAGGGCCTCCTGCAGATAGGGAGCGCCCGACCACGGTTCGAGGGTGCTGGCGTCCGAGGCCCGCTCTGCAGCCAAGGCGAGATCCCCGCTCGAGGCCGCCGATCTACTCTGCGAGAGACGGATCTCTCCGGCTGCCACCAACACGCTGAGCGCAATCGCCACCCACGCTACCGGCATCGCCGCGAGTCCGAGTCGGTACGCCTGGGGTTGACCTGACCGATCGAGACCGTACCCGGCAATCAGCGCAGCTGCGCCGATTCCGGGAACGAAGGCCGCTGGCACCGCCCAGGACCAATCGAGGAGCGAGGCGACGGCGGTTCCTCCGACCATCGCCACCACCACGGCGAGTTGTTCGTGCCGTCCTCGCCGTAAGCCGACAGCTGCTGCCCAGACGAGCGAAGCGAAGACGACCAGCAGCAGGCAGCCGCCGATCACACCGAGCTCCGCAAGCATCCCGAGGGGCAGAGAGTGCGCGCTGCGCGCGAAGAGATCGATTGGCAGGTCAGCAGCCCACCACTCCTCGAAGCCCCCTGCTCCCAATCCTGCCACCGGTCGGACGGCAAAGGCATCCACTGCTGAGCCCCATAGCTGCCATCGGCCGTTACCGCTCTCCAGTCCGCCTTCGACGGTTCCGGGGAGATAACCCTTTTCGGGCGCCTCGGTGAGAGCGTTGATCCTCTCGACCGGATCTATCGCGATCAGCAGGGCGAGCGACGCAACGACCACGACGAGCGCGGCGGCGGCGGAGGCCCTCCGTGGCAAGGGATCGCTTGGCACGAGTCGATCGAGGGCGATCCAACCGATCACGCTCGAAGCGAAGATGACCGCAGCAGCGATACCCAGAAGGGCTCGCTCGAGCCCCAGTCCCGAGACGCCAGCATCGGTCACCTGAAGCAGATCCGCCACCAGATAGAGGATCGTCCCGCCGAGTAGAGCCGTTACCACCGCGGCGAACTGCCTGCGCCGGACCGGCGAAAACACGATGAGCAGTATGAGACCCACAGCACAGGAGAGTGCCGCCCCGCGAGAACCCGTCATCGCGAGCGCGCCCAATCCGAGCGCGGCGGCTCCCGCCGACATCGCGCGGGCCCGGCTCCCTAGGCCGGTCGAACCGACGGCCAGAGAGGAGAGTGAGAGAACCGCCATCGCACAGAGGAGACCCAGTGCGTTCCAGTACCCGAGCGGATAGCTCCAGCGGTACGTAGAGCCGAACAGCGCCGAGCGAGATTCAGGCGTCGGGAAGGGCTCTGGCCAGACACGGCTGGCGATGGCAAGGACGACGACCAGCCCCAGTCCGACGGCGATGCCCTGCAGCCATCGCGCTCGACCCGCTGGATCCGACCCTGAGAACAACACCAGCACGAAGACCCCGGAGTAGGCAGACCACCTGACGGCCTCGTCCACCGCCCGCCCCTGATCGGCCGCCCAGGCAGCGGAGATGCCCGCGAGTATCGCCAGCAGAACCAGCGCCGCTGCGGCGAGCTGGCCCTGCCGAGAGATTTCGGCAGTCGGGAGCATCCTCCACACCAGGCCTCCGAGCACACAGCCCCAGCTGACGAGGCTCAAAACCGCGAGCGACAGGGTCGAGGATCCCCCGTCGAAAAGCGCCAAAAGGAGTACTGCAGCCGCAACAATCAGGACCTGTGGTTGTTTCCATGACACGACCCACGAGAGGCTACGCCGCTGCCGGAAATCGCGCCCGACCGCGCGCTGGTTCAGAATCGAGGTCGAAGGTGAGAATGAGCCGAACAGATAGAGATACGTCCTTCATCACAGATCGCCGCTCCGCGGCGATAGCGGTGTCGTTCCTGCTTTTGTCCGCAACGGTCTTCCTCCTGCCAGTGCCCGCCCGCGCTGATGTAGGCGATCAATACCTGCCCGTGATTCCAGACGCAGGGGGCAAACAGGATCAGTCGCAGACCCAGATCCAGCCCGTGCCTGCGCCCGAATACAGCTCGACCGGAGGAGAGAAGGACGCCAAGGGAGAGAAGCCTTCGGAGGACTCGACCGAGAAGGCCCAGATCAGCCCGCTTCCGCCCGATCAGGGAGGAGGACCCGGTACCGGTGCCGTGGTTGCCCTGATCGTCCTCGGAGCGGCCTTGGTGGGCTCCCTGTTCTGGGTGGTTTCCCGAAGCCGGGGCATCAGCAGCGAGTCGGGGGCGCCTTCTGACGGACCCCCTCACAGTCCGGATACCCCTCCCGGGGAGATAACCGGAGACGGGCCCACGGAGAAACGATGAAGCCGCTGAGAACGCTGACTCGAGTATCGGCCCTTCTGGCGGTACTACTCGCCTCGATATCCGTAACGTCGGCAACTGCGTTGGCGGCAGGGGGTCCCGATCTCGGGGTGGTGGCCATCAAACAACCGAGGACCGCCGACTTCGACCGGATGGGAACTGCGGGCCTCGATGTCTATCGCATGAACCTCTACTGGGCGGTGGTGCAGCCTTACTCAGCTGATTCCTTCGACTGGAACGGAACACCGGGCCACCGGTACGACGACATGATCTGTAATGCGGTCCGCAACGGGATCGAGGTCCTGCCGACGGTGTTCGGCTCGCCGGGTTGGGCCAACGGCGGCAAGAGCCCCGAGAAGCCTCCGACCGTGCAGCACCGGGATGAGTTCGGGGACTTCATCGGTGCCGCTGCCGCGAGATACGGTCCCGGGGGATCGATCTGGACGGAACCCGACAGCCCGTGTAGCGGACTCACGCCCTTACCGATCGCCAAGTGGCAAGTCTGGAATGAGCCGAACCTCGAGTACTTCTGGTCACCCAAGCCGAACGCCGCGGGATACAAGGCCCTGCTCGTAGCCGCACATCGTGCACTCGAGCCGAGCGGTGGGCAGGTGATGCTCGCGGGGCTCTCCCCTCGTCCGCAACCGATGTTCGGCATCGGGCCGACCGAATTCCTCCGGGACCTCTATCGGGCAGGGGCCAGACCGTTCTTCGATCTGATGTCCGCTCATCCCTATGACCTGAAACCGTCTGGCGTCGCCAACCAGATCAGGGCACTCAGGAAGGTGATGAGGGACTACGGCGATCGGGGTAAGGGCCTCTGGGTTACCGAGTTCGGTTGGGCCACCGGAGGCCCGAAGTCGACCCTAACGGTCAAACCCGGCCAGCAGGCCTCCTATCTCGCCGACACTTACCGCATCGCGAGGAAGGAAACTGGTCTGGGGATCGAGGGGTTGATCTGGTACGCGCTGAGAGACGTCCCGTTCCGTGAGGCATCACCGCCCGGGAGGCGCGATGGCTGGATTTACCACAGCGGGCTGTTCACGAGCAAAGGCTTCGCGAAACCGGCCTGGAAAACGCTGGCGAAACTGGCCGGAGGAAGCCCCTTCTAGCTACGGACTGACCCTCCGGCCATCGCCGGAAGGATTACGACGGTGTCGTCACTGCCTGCTGCGGTATCGAGACCCCCGAGGACCCGCACGTCCTCGTCGTTGAGGTAGACGTTGACGTAGCGATTCAGATCTCCCTCGGGGGAGAAGAGCTGTTCCCTTATCTCGGGGTGCGCGACAGCCAGCGACTCGAGCACCGCGCCCACTGTCTCGCCATCGACCGATACCTCGGTCTGGTCGGCGGTGTAGGAGCGGAGCACCGGAGGTATCTTCACGGTCGGCATCGACGCTAAGCCTAGCTGCCCGTGCCGCCACAGAAAAGTTCGTAGTCCGGGAAGCTGCCCATCTCCGACTCGGGTATCTCCTCCGCGTCGGGACCGCAGATGACGCACTCGGGGTCACGACGGACCTTGAGTTCGGTGAAGCGCGTCCCAAGCGATTCGTAGAGCAGCAACCTGCCGATCAACGGCTCACCTATCCCGGTGACCAGCTTGATCACCTCGTTGGCCTGCAGGAGACCCATGACGCCGGCCATCACGCCGAGAACGCCGGCCGCTCCGCAGCTGGGAGCCAGCTCGAGGGGTGGCGGAGACGGATAGAGGCACCGATAGCACGGACCCTCATGCGGAACGAATGTCGATATCTGACCATCGAAAGCGAGGATCGAGGCGGACACGACGGGCTTGTCGAGACGCACCGACGCGTCGTTCAGCAGGTAGCGGGTCGGGAAGTTGTCTGCTCCATCGACGATCACGTCGTACCCACCGATGATCTCCATGATGTTCGAGGCATCGAGGCG
>CAIUSP010000006.1 GCA_903901855.1 uncultured bacterium
CCGAACTCCTCCTCGAGCGCCTTGATCCGCTCGGAGAGCTCCAGCACGGAGATTCCCTTCAGTTCATCTATCCACTCTTCTGTGGTTGGCATTACTCGCTGTCCTCCTTCTCTTCCTGACCTTCGTCAGAAGCTTGTTTGTCCGAATCTTCTTCCTCTGCCGCCGACTCCTCCGAGGGTGCTTCCTCCTCTGCAGGCTTCTCTTCCTCTGCCGGAGCCTCCTCAGCCGCCGACTCCTCCGAGGGTGCTTCTTCCTCGGCAGGCTTTTCTTCCTCGGCGGGTGCCTCAGGCTCGGCGGTGCCTCCCACCAATTCCTGATCGCGCATCTGACCGAGCTGACTCGCCAGGCCCTGGATCATCGAACCGAGTCCGCGGACCAAGCCGGTGAGCGGGCTGGCCACGATCCCGGCGAGCTGAGCATTCAATGCGTCGCGGCTCGGCAGCTTGGAGATGGTCTTGAACTGATCGACATCGAGTGGCTGACCGTCCATCAGGCCGCCCTTGTACTCGAGCAACTCCCACTCGTCTCCGAGGGTGGAGAGGGTCTTCGCGGCGGCGGCAATGTCACCTTCCACGAAGGCGAGCGCGGTTGGGCCGACCAGGTACTCCTTGATCCCCTCCACACCGGCCTGATCGGCGGCGCGCTGGGTGACCCGATTCTTCACCACCTTGAAAGTGGTGTCAGACTCACGCAGGCCAGAGCGAAGCTCAGATGCCTGAGGAACGCTGATCCCGCGGTAGTCGATTGCGAGCACGGCCTGAGCCGCACCGAGCTTCTCGGCGAGTTCCGCTACCGCTGCTTCTTTCTGTTCTCTGTTCATCTGGTTCTTTCTCCGCCGACCGACCACCGATACGAAAAGAACCCGCTCGCAGGCGGGCTCGAAGTCGAATCGCCCGTCCGTCATTGCGGCGAGCCGAGAGTCTTTCGAATCCACCTGCATCGGACTTCCGGGCCTGATCCTGCGTGCCCCGCCGATGGTCTTTGGCAGAAGGCGAATGTAGCGGATAATGCGCCGGAGGTGTTCCGCCCGGACGACAGACGAAGGATTGCTGGCAACTCCGACGCGAGCCCGCTCGCCCTGATCGCCTCCGACTACAGGCGCCACCGCGAGGATCAGGGAGTGCTGCGGGCGCTGGTGGCGGAAGGCCTCCTCGCCTCATCGGTCTATCGGCTGCGGCATTGGGCCCACTGCGGAGAGTCGGTGCCGTTGCGCGCCCTCTGGAAGGTCGTCTTCTACATCGCCCACCGCCTGCAGAAGGTTATGACCGGAATCGGGATCAGCCCCTCGGCCCAGATTGGTCCCGGCCTCTACATCATGCATTTCGGCGGGATCTTCATCAGCAGCCATGCCGTGATCGGATCGGACTGCCTGATCCTGCAAGGAGTGACGGTGGGGTCGACCATCGGCGCACCGAGTCTCGAAGCACCGAAGATCGGCGACCGGGTCCGCCTGCTGGCGGGCTCGCTGCTGATCGGACCGGTCACCGTCGGCGACGACGCGACCGTTGCGGCGGGATCGGTGGTCGTCAAGGATGTTCCCGCTGGAGCGACGGTAGCCGGCAACCCGGCGCGGGTGATCGTCGAGACCAGCTGATCCGCGTGGCCCGCAGATCGGGCTGAATCGAGCATGACCACCGGAAAGGACGAGGGCCGGTCTGCGACCGGCCCTCGGTTGAATCTCATCGCTTTCCGCCCGACAGCGGGCGGTGACTGCTTACGCCTTGCGCAGATCCCGGATCTTGGTCACGTCGGTTATCCCGGCGGATCCTTCGACCCTGATCGTGATGCGCGCCCGGGAACCGTTGTCCTTGCGCCCCAAGCGGCGGTAGACACTCCTGGGGATCAACCCCTTCAGCTCCACGCTCTCGCCCGGCTCGAGGATGGGGTTGGGGAGGATCATCTCGGTCTGGGTATTGGCGGTTCCGGGAGCCCAGGACGTTGCGTTGAGCGAGAGGATCTCGCAGTCGCCGAGGTTCTTGACCGGGCAGGTCACCTTGACCAGCGCGGCCCTCCGCGAACTCGGCACCCTCGCAGTATTGCCTCGGGCGTTGTCCGCCTTGGTAACGGTCGGGAACAGGGGATTGTCCGGACCGCTCCTGACCCCAACCTGGCCGCAGTCAGCCAGCTCGTAGTCGAGAGCGGCGGTGGGTGTGACCACACCGATCTTGCCTCCCGCCTTGAGTGAGGCCTCGGCCCTGTAGATGGCCTGATCGGTCTCTGCAGTCGCCGAGTGATAGCTGGTTCCGAGCGTGGCACCACCGAAGGTCACCTCGGACGGCGGGAACGAAACATCACGCTGGATGCCATCGGAGTTCCTCGCCAGATCGGCGGTGATAAGCGACGTACCACCGTTACCTCCAGTGTCGGCCCGCTGGATGGTGCGCGGCGAGGCACCGCAGCCCATCACCAGATAGGGATCCGAGGTGATGTTGGTCTCGGCAGGATCGGCTCCTGATCCAGCGGCGTTGTCGCCTCCATCGATGATGATGTCGCCCTTCATCTCGGGGAGATTCGGATCGGCGCCGCAGAACTGATCGGACGACTCCAGATCGTCGAGAGTGGCTTCGCTGGGATTTACCGTCGGACCCTCATTACAGCCCCACCAGTTGTTCCGAGCTTCGACCGGGCTCGTCTGCAGGTTCGCGGCCGGAGGCCATGCCCCCTGATCGTACGCGTCGAAGTCGCTGTCGTAGTAGTTGGTCAGCCCGTAACCGTTGTTAGCAATGCGGTTGCCGACCAGAGTGAGGTCGGTGCTCTCCGCGTAGCCGTTGTTGGTCGAGGCGACGCCTGCGAAGTTGTCCGTGATCGAGTTGCCGCGCAGAGTTGCCGCCACCGGACTGTCGACGTCCTCGCCGCAGGTGAGGCATGGTCCATAGGCCTCCACCACCGGCCCAACCGTCACGCCGAAGAAAGTGTTGGAGATTCGGTTTCCGATCAGTTGCGCGTCGCCTCCGTAGAGGTTGATCGCAAGCGTCGGACCGATGAAACTGTCGCAGCCGAAGTCGTTGTCCTGGACGGTCAAGTCACCCTTTTGTCCGGGTACCGCGTACGGGCCCTCTTCGGTCAGGATGGGCGGAGCGTAATCCGGATTGTCCTGGGCAAAGACCCCGAGCCCTTGGGCGCTGCACTGGATCGAGTTCCCTGACACCTCCGCCTTCTTGGTGTGGAAGGAGTTGAGGATTCCAGCACCGGTATTGGAGATCTCGGAGTTGGTCACGGTCGGAGAGACGGGACCGAACGAAGTCACTCCCGCGTTCTCGTTTCCGTCGCCGTCGATCTGGGAATCGTCGACGATCCCCTTCAGCTGCGAGCAGCCGGTCGAGTACTGATCGGTGATGGTGAAGTCATTCGTGAAGTTGACAGCCGAGGTGTCCCAACTCCCATCGAGGAAGCTGGACTGGTAGACCCGCACCCGCTCGGGCAGGATGCAGTACGAGATGCTCGGTCGACTCGTCGTGGCAACGACCCCGTAATCATTCAGATCCACGAAGTTGACGTTCTGGACCAAACCCGTTGCATCGTCGTAGGAGATGCCGTTACAGGAATCCCCGTCGCCGTCGATCTTCATGTCCTTCACGGTGACATCGACTGAGCGTGGCTCAGCGTTTTGAGTGTCGGCGATCTCTAGAACCGCGTCATTTTCTCCACAGTCTCCAAGCGTCGTCTGACCGCGGCCCGCGCCCTGGATCAGCATCCGCTCGGAATCGGACGGGTCGTCGGTGTTGTCGATGTAGGCGCCGTCGAAGGTTCCCGGGCCGATATCGATCTTGGTCTCCTTGTTGGGGTTCGTATCGGAGTCTTCTTCGCTTGCTGCCTGCCAAGGCTCGGCACAAGCCTCGAAGCCGCTGTTGGAGGTGGAGGTAGCAGCATTGGGTGCGTTCACATCCGAGCTGTCGCCGAGGCAGTCGTTGTGGCCATCCGGAGCGGCACCGACGTCGCCGGTCGCCGCGGTCGCGGAGCGCACGTAGTAGATGTTTCCGTACTGACGCTGGATCACACCGCGCAGGTTCGTCGTGGCAGTGGTGGTGTAGACGTAATCGTCCTCGTCGACGGAGAAGGTCGAGGTGGCCGTCAGCACCACCCGGATGTCGCAATCGATATCACTCGTCGTGAGTACGTAAGTGAGATCGTCGCCTGCGCCGGGGTCGAAGTTGCTCCAACCGCTGCCACAGTTGCGCTGCCACTGGATGGCCAACGCGTCGGTACCACCGCTGGGGAAGGTCCAATTGGCGGTCGCACCACCCCACGCGAGGGTGAGGGTCTCTCCGACCCGGCGGATGCCGACCAGCTCGGCACCGCTGTAGTCGCCCGGATTGGTGTCGAGGGACGGACTGCTCGAAGACGGGCAGTTGATCTGGGCGGCGGAGCTGGAGACCGTTGTGCTGCCGGTGCTGTCGGTCGCCGTTACCGCGACTCGGATGTAGTCATCGCAGTAAGGCGTGTTGACCGGGATCGAGTAGGTCGAGCCGGTGCCAACGGTGGTGATGCCGGGGCCGAAGTTGTTGGGGGATACCTGCCACTCGTAGGAGTAGGTGATGGTCCCCGTGCCGGTCCAGGTTCCGTTGCTGGCCGTCAGGGTGGAGTTGGCGCCTGTGTTGTACGGGCTGGCAGGCGAGAACGACGGATCGACCGTATTCGTGGGTGCCGCTGCGGCGCTGGAGACGAAGGCAAAGAGGCCGAGGACCGAAATCGCGAATGAAAAGGCGATCTTCCTCGAGATGGGCAGGGACAGCGGTGAGGCTGAAGACATTTGGAAACTCTCCTGACTGATAGGGGTGTCTCTCGGGTCGAAGCCGAGATTCGCAGCCAAAGTGACTTTGGCTTGATTCGAAGCTACCAGACCTCAAGAAGTCAGTCGGCCGATTTCCTTGCATGACGCAGAGCGATCACCGGTTTCGGA
>CAIUSP010000007.1 GCA_903901855.1 uncultured bacterium
ACTTGCCGCATACGAGATTCGAATCGGGCGCGCTCACGAATTGAGCATAGACGCGGAGGGTTCACTCGAAGTCGCGTTCGCCCACCGGTTGACCTCATAGAGAACCCGGGCGAGTTCGCGCCCGCGCCCGGTGAGGCTGTAGCCCCTGCCACCTTCCTCGACCTCGCAGATCCCGGCCTCCACCAACTCGGCGAGTCGCGTCGTGAGGACCGAAGGGCTGATCTCCAGCCGACGGGAAAGGTCGCTGAATGAGAGCCGGTCCCGCCTGAGTTCCCAGATCAACTGCAGGGACCAACGCTTCCCGAGCAGATTCATGGCCTGCTCCATTGCTGAGTATTCGAATTTTGCTTTGTTTTTCATAGTATTTGAAAGGTTTCTCACGCATATTACTATGAAAAACCTACTGAACGAGTGTAGTCGTGCCTGCAGCCACCGAAACCGGTCTCTCCTCGGGGGCGGAATCGACCTGAAGACAGGGCTGCGGATATTCGGCAATACTGAAACCCATCGGGCACTGGGTCAGAGGCACCCGGGCCAACCACGACAGGAGGAGTCCAGCAAGCATGCAAGCCAAGTCCATCGCCAAGCAGAAGTCACTTCTCGAGGTCCTCCCTCCCGGCAAGCGCGCCCGACTGCACCGGCTGCTCTACGAGTTCGGCCCTGGCGACGGGACCTTGATGCTGTTGCCGATCGATCAAGGGATCGAACACGGTCCTCGTGATTTCTTCCCGAATCCCGACTCGAAGGACCCTGAGTACCAGTTCAAGCTCGCGGCCGAGGCCGGCTACTCGGCGATCGCCTGCCAGATCGGCATGGCCTCGAAGTACTACCCGGACTACGCCGGGCGAGTGCCACTGATCCTCAAGGTGAACGGCAAGACCGACGTCCCGTCCTCCGACGAGGCCCTCTCGACCACCAACGCATCGGTCGAGGATGCGGTTCGACTGGGCGCCGATGCGATCGGCTACACGATGTACGTGGGCTCACCCCGCCAGGACGAGGATCTCCGCCAACTGCAGGAGGTCAGGGAAGACTGCGAGCGCTACGGAATGCCCCTGGTGATCTGGTCGTACCCGCGAGGGAGCGCCATCGACGGCAAGGGAGGCGCGGGGAGCTTCTACGCAATCGATTACGCAGCGAGGCTCGCGATGGAGATGGGCGCGGATGTGGTCAAGCTCAACATGCCGAAGCCCTCGGACTCCGACAAGGATGCACCTGCTCCTTACAACGAGATGGATGTCGATCAGGCGGAGATGATCAGGCAGTGCGTGGAGTCCGCTGGCCGCTCCCTGGTGGTGCTCTCTGGAGGGTCCAAGGTCGACGACGAGACGGTCCTCAACCAGACCCGGCTGATCATGGAAGCTGGAGGGTCAGGCGTGATCTTCGGGCGCAACGTATGGCAGCGCCCTTGGAAGGACGCGATCAAGATCGTCGAGGAGATCAAGGGCACGCTTCTGTCGAGCGTGCAGCGCACTCCCTGACCGGCTCAGCGTGGCCGGGGTCGAGAAGGCTGTCAGCTAATCGAGTCTGCATCTGACTTAAGAGAAGATGCGCTTCCGGATACCGAGCACGAAGAAAGGCCTGACCGCCGTAGGCATGGGCATCCTGCTCCTGATCGGTCTGATCATGGGCGGTGAGGAGGAATCCACCCGCGATCAGAGCAAGCGGGTCGCGGAGAAACCTGCCAAGCCGAAAACCGCAGAGCCCGAGCCCCGGAACGAGCGACCGCCCGAGAAGAAACGGCCTGTACGTAGGCAACCCACCGGCACCCCCGTCTACGTTTCGAGGGTGGTCGACGGCGACACCATCGAGGTGACGATGCCGAACGGCAGAACCGAGGACGTGCGCTACATCGGGGTGGACACCCCCGAGACGGTCGCACCGGGGGAACCGGTCGGGTGTTTCGGGCCGAAGGCGAGCGCATTCAACGAAGTGTTGGTGGAGGGCAGGAGGGCGAGGCTCAGGTTCGATCAGGAGCGCAGGGACTACTACGGCCGTCTGCTCGCCTATGTCTACGTCGGGGGGAGATTCGTCAACGCGGAACTCCTGAAGCGGGGGCTGGCACGCGCGATCTACTACTCGCCGAACGGTGCCTTCCGCTACCGGTTCGAAGAGATAGCGAGGCGTGCAGGTAGATCCGGCCGAGGGCTCTGGGGCGCCTGCAGGTGAGATGACCCGAACGGACGGCTGCCCGGGCTGTCGGTTTGAGCGACCCCTAACATAGGACTCAGCAATGGCCCAGATGAGGATGAGAAGGAGTGCGGCCCAGATCGAGGCGGCGCTCGAACAGGAGATGGAACTCGACCGCAAGCGTCGAGATCAGTTGCGCGAACGCGCCGCCAACAGGAAGCGCGCGAGGAAGATCAGGAAGGTCGAGTCCAAGGGCAAGGTGCGATTCGGGGTCCTGTTGGTGGCCCTGACCGCCACGGTGGTGGTCGTAGTGGTGATCATGTTCGAAACCCTCGCCTGGTTGATGGGATGAAGCCGAAAACCACGAGGGTCGCACGGGGTCGGAAGGCCCCTCATTGCTAGAGTCCCCCGCCGATGGCCGGACGATCCCTAAAACCTCAGTTGAACCAGATCCGTGCGTGGGTGCGACAGGGTCGTACCGACGCTTGGATCGCCCACCAGCTCGAAGTCTCGACCTCGCAGCTGCAGGAGTTCCGCAAGCAGAACGGGCTCGACGCTGAGTCGCTCGGGGATTCACCGGCCGAGGTGGACATCCGCGACGAGATAGAAGCGGAGATCGAGGCAGAGCTCGACGAGATCGAAGACCTCCCCGAGGAGGATGCGGAGGAGGAAGAGGACTCGGCTCCGGTCGATTCGGCCCCTGCAGCCCGGCGTGATTCCGGACAGCGGCAGTCCTCATCGCGAAGGTCCGGTCGTGGCGAGGAACGGCAGGGCAACGGTCGACGCCGGGGCAAGCGCGGCGGTCGACGCCGGGGCAAGCGCGGCGGCAAGACGTTCGACGCGACTTTCGAGCAGGGCAAGGAGGGCTACGGCCTCTGGCTCGACCCCGCGATCGCAGACGAAGCGGTCTTCACCGAGAACTGGAAGGGCAAGCGAGCCCTCCGTGTAACCGTCGAGCAGGGCCGGATCGTTCTAGAGCCCTCCTCCCGCGACTAACCGACTTCCTCCTCGTCCTCCCCTGCCGGGACCACCCTTCCTCCTGCCCAGTCCGAGGCCGAACGCAGGTGGCGCCAGAAGGCCCCGTCTGTCACCGCCTGAGGATCCAGGGTCGAGGCACGCTCGGGGTCGGTGCGGCGAGCCGCCGCCAGACACCAGTCCGTGCCGCGTGAATAGAGCTCAGCGAGATCGGCTGCGGTGAAACTAGGTCCGATCCGTCGCCTCAGCTCGTCTCTGACTGCCTCCACAGCACGATCGAGGATCCTCGAGAGCTCTGGGTCACGAGACAGCTCGGAGACACGTCGGTCCCCCTCCTCCCACTGATAGATCGCGCTTTCGACCGGATAATCCACTTTCACATCCTCACCGGCTGCAGATGTCGGGAGAGAGTTTGCCCTCGATCTTCCAGACGCCGGTGTTGCGCTCGGAGACGATCCTCTCGGCGTTCGGTGCCCGCTGCAGCCACGCCGCCTCCACGGGAACCTCGATCTGTGAGGAGTCGCGATCGGCCGACGGGGGCGAGGTGACCAGATAGCGGTAGCCCCCCGAGTTGACGGCTGCGACCCACTCGGGGCAGCCTGCCGGAGCAGCGAAGGTTCCGTCGGAGCCGCGATCGCCGATCGCCTCGACCTGATTGGAGGCGTCCGGACCCCAGATCCCGTACTGGAAGAACTGCGCGAGGGTACCGCCGAGTCCGATCTTCTCATCGGTCACGCCTCGGGCCCAGTCGTTGACCGCACCGATGCCTTCTTTGAGTTCGTCGGCGGGATAGGAATCAACCGGGTATGCGGGAGAGCCGGACGAGTAGCGGTACTCCTGGTACTCGCGCCGATCCAGAGCCCCCATCACTACGAGTACCGAGACGGTTGCGACAGCGGCGGCGATCAGCAACTTGGGATCGAGCCTGTTCGACCATCCGAAGTAGAAGGCCAACGGCAAGAGCACGAACACGACTCCGACGAAGATCGAACCGACGATCCGGCTGTAGTCGAGTTCGGCGAAGTAGAGGTTCCCGACCACCATCACCAGAGCGAGAGATATCAACACACCGATCCGCCATCTGTCCCGGTGGCGTGCGAGGAACCCCGGGGGCACAGCGACCAGGCAGAGGGCGAGCGCGAAGGCGGGGGCCGCGTATCTGATGTTGAGCCGGAAGGCGGTGGGAGCGCCCTCGGGCCCTGCTGCACCGAGCGGCGTGAGGAAGTAGGCGACGAAGCCAACGAGGGCAACTGCCCCGAGCATCCGCAGGACTCTGCTCCGGGAGAAGATGGTGAGCGCCATACCGGCAGCCGACAAGAGCAGGACGAGTGGCCAGAGATAGCCGAGACGCTCCGCGAGACCGGGGGCGAACCAAGTTCCCCAGACATCGAAATCGGTCAGGTAGTGGGCAATCGAGTAGGGGTCCCGTCCCTCGAAGCTCCCCACCTTCTCGAGCGGACCAACCCCGAACCACGGAAGGGGATTTCCGGCCTCGACCGCGTTGCGGATGAACCAGGAGACTCCGATCAGGACCGAACTCGCGATCCAGATTCCCGCGGTCCGAAACCGCTCGCCTTTGCCGGTCAGGACGATAACCCCGACGGTGAGAGCAATGGCGATGGCAGCGAGGTTGAGTTTGGTGCCGACCGAGAGGCCGATGGCCAGACCGGCCGTGACCACCGCTCCCGGTGCGAACGACGCCAGAGCCGGATCTCTCTCCCCCGGTCGTGGCTCCACCCCGGCCCGCTGCCACCAACTGTTTGAGAGGATCGCTGCCGCAGCGAGCAGCAGAGCCACCACGATCACGTCGTTGTTGGCATTACCCGGCTGACGGGAGAACATCAACTCGGTGGACATCAGCGCGGCCACCGCGGCGCTGGAAGGCGCGGCGACCCCCCAAGGGCGACCGAGGCACCAACCGGCGAGCAGTGCGATCAGCAACCAACCGAGGTTGATCAGAGGAGAGAGGTAGTCATCTCCGACGAGGAGCATTCCCAGTGCGTGGAGCAGCTCCGAGTTCTGCGGATAGAACCAGTTCGAGTAGAGGGTGTCGACATAGAGGAGCGAGACGGTCGAACCCGTCTGCACCATATGGGCGGAAAACGGAAGGTGGTACCAGAGCGTGTCTCCTCCGTACATGCCCCGATCCAGGGAGGTGAGCACCGGTCCAGCCCACTGGACGACGACTGCGAAGGCGAAGGCTGCAGCCGTGAGGACCTCCCCCCTGCCTCGGGCCGGTGCAGGCGGAGAGATCGCGGATGAAGGTTCGATCGTTCGCCCCAACTGGATCGCCCCCATTCCCACGATCGCCGATGCGGCGACCAGCAGGGGCGCCTGGAGAAGCCCGATGACGCCGAGGATCTGGGCGATCGCGAACAGGGCCGCGAGACCCAGGATCAACTCGGCCAGCCGTGCCGGTGATCCACCCCATCCCGGGAGCGCCCAGCGTCGGAGCACCACTGCGGCGTAGCCCAACGAGAGGACGATCACGGACATCCCGATCACTCCGGTAATCCAATGCCAGACGCTCATCCGGGCCGGCACCCCGAACTGGATAGATCTCCCGTTATCTCGAATACGCTCGAGAGCCCGTTCTGCCGGATCTCCCGCAGGCCTGTGTTGCCGAGGACCCAGACACGCTCAGGGGAAGCGGTGAGGACGGTCGGGCGATTCAGGTCTAGTGTCGGCGTGGTCACCAGGTAGTCGTAGTTCCCTTTGTCGAGCGCCTCCAGCAATCCGGCGCAGTTGGTGATCGCCCTGAAATCTCCCCCGGGCGCCCTGCGGCCAAGGTACTGGACATGGTTGCTGAGATCGTCTCCGTAGAGCGTGTACTGGGTGAAGGCCCCGCTCGAGCCGACCACCGCGATCCGCTCGTCCTGCAGGGGCTTTGCCCAGACAGCGACACCGTCAGGCTGGAAGGAGAAGAAGTCCCGTGAGTAGCGGTCGTTCAGATAGTCAGCGGAGAACGCCCAGAGGGCGCCGCCGCCGACCAGAACGATCGCGGCCAGGGCCCCCAGCGCGGCCGTGACCCCCTGCCGGACGCTGAGACGCCAGACAAGTGCCACCATCGCGACCAGCACCAGCCCCACGAGCAGAGCCCACGGAATCGAGGAGAATGCCTCGCTCCAGCTCGCCGCGGAATCCGAGAACAGGCCGGTCAGTATCAGGGCGAACAGGCCACCGGCCAGCAGAGGGGTCTTGGCGCGATCGGGAGTGAGGCGCGGCTCCAGTGGAAGCAGACAGAGGCCCAGCGTCAAGGCAGGGAGCAGATAGCGGAGGTTGGCCGTGAACGAGAAGGGATCGCCCTCCGGACCCGCGGCAGTGAGCGGCGTGAACACGTAGGTGATCGCTCCGACCGCCGCCGCCGCTCCAAGGGCACGGACCGTGCCGATACGGGGCCTGATCAGCGCGATCAGCGCACCGAGCACCGAACCCAGCAGGATCGGGATCCAGACCGGCCCGAGCACGTTGTGCAGGCCGTCCAGGATGTAGGTGCCCCATACCTCACCGTCTGGGTTGACGAAGATGTAGTGGGCGACGCTGTACGGATCGCGGCCTTCCAGACCTCGTCCCGGACCGGGGAGGTCGAGCGGTCCGAACGACTGCAGCCAGGGGATCGGATTACCCGAGAGCGCGAGGTTACGGATCGGCCAGATGCCAGCTGTCACGAAGGTCCCGAGGATGAGTATCCCGAAGGTCCGCCAGCGGCTTCCGGGCGGAGCGATCGAAGCAAGGAGGATGAAGAGCGCTGCGAATGCCCCCAAGGCGGTCAGCTTGGTGCCGAGAGCGAGACCCGAGGCGAGACCGATCACCAAGAGCGCGACCGGGGAAGGAAAGTCCTTCCGACCCGAGGCGTTGACCAGGACTGCTCCCGCGGCCAGCAGCAACGCGACCGGAGCGACATCGTTGGCCATCGTCCCGGCCTCACGGGGGATCATATTGCCGGTATCCAGCACGATCGCGGCTGCCACCAGAGTCAGAGGCGCAACCCCGAAGCGTCTCCCGATACACCATGCCGAGAGGAGAGCCACGGCGAGCCAGGCGAGGTTGATCAGCGGAGACAGCAGATCGTTGCCGAGGAACGTGATCCCCAGCGCATGCTGGAGTTCGGAGTTGCCCGGATAGAACCAGTTCAAGTACTCGGTGTCGGTGAAGTGCAGCGGCCAAGCCGTTCCCTCGGCGGCGATCCGGGCCGACATCGGGCCGTGGTACCAGATCGTGTCGGCCGAGTACATGCCCTGTCCCCAAGACGCCTGGACACCCGTCCACCAGTGTGCGAGAAGGAAGACCACGGCCACGACGACGAACGACCAGGCGATCCGTCCGACTCCGGGGCCGGCATCGACCTCGGTGCGATCACGGTGGCGGATCAGCGAAGTTCCGAATCGACCGGCCCAGACCCGAGTCAGTCCTGCGAGTAGAAGAGAGGAGATCAAGATCTCGACTCCACCGAACAAACCGATCATGCCGAGGATCTGACAGATCAGGGTGATTCCTGCAACCGCCAACACGAACTCGACCAGTCGAGCCGGTGCCCCGGTCCAGCCGGGAAAGAGCGTGGCCCGAATCGTCCACGCGATCCAGCCGAAGGTGGCCAGAGTCGCGGCCAAGCCTGCCATCCCGAGTGCGTATTGCCAGAAGGTCACGGTTCAAGGGGCGACGAGTGTGGGACAGGGCTGGAGCAACGGCCCTCCGATCCTTTCCGGATCAGACTCGCCTGATGAGGTGATTCTAGGTAGCGGAAAGCGAGCGGTCGGGCGCGGCCGTGCGTGGTCTCAGCGACCGCGGACCACGTAGGCCTGTTCGCCATACCTGGCCATACCGAGGCGGCGGGCCTCTCGCTCGATCACCGCAGGATTGGCGGCATCGTCCAGTTGCTGCTGCAGTTGCTGGTTTTCCACCTTCAGCCCAGCGAGCCGCTCCTTCGAGGTACGCGAATCCTGCCATGCGTTGAAGAGATTGATTGCCGGATTGAGATAACTGACCATCACACCGAACAGGACTATGACCAGCGCGAGGCGCCCGATCCTGTCCCAACGGATGCGGGACGGGCCGATCCTGGGTCCGACCTTCCGTCGCTGACGACCGGCGCCGAGGGTGTGATTACGGGAAGACATCTGACACGTATTCGACGCAGTCCAGGCACTTCCCTGCCCGAGAGCCGCCTGTTGCGGGGTCAAGAATTTGTGTTGCGGTAAACCGAGTGACCGGGGAACACAGCGGAGTCACCGATCTTCTCCTCGATCCTGAGAAGCCGGTTGTACTTGGCGACCCGATCGGACCGCGAGGGCGCCCCGGTCTTGATCTGTCCAGCTCCCGTCGCGACGGCGAGATCAGCGATCTTGGTGTCTTCGGTTTCTCCCGAACGATGCGAGATGACAGAGGTATAGCCGGCTTCGGTTGCGATCCTGATCGCCTCCAGCGTCTCGCTCAGGGTGCCGATCTGGTTCACCTTGACCAGGATCGAGTTGGCTATCCCTTCCGAGATTCCCCGCTCGAGTCGCTCCGGGTTGGTTACGAAGAGGTCGTCGCCCACCAACTGACAGGTCTCACCGAGCGACTCGGTCAGCAAACGCCAACCATCCCAGTCTTCCTCTCCCATTCCGTCCTCGATCGAGACGATCGGATACCTCGCCACCAGGTCTTCCCAGAACGCAACCATCTCTGCGGCATCGAGGCTTCTACCTTCATGTGTCAATTGATAGGAGCCGCCCTCGAGCAGTTCGCTGGTCGCGGGGTCGAGGCAGATCACGACATCTTCACCGGGACGGTAGCCAGCAGCCTCGATCCCGGACACGAGCACCTCCAGCGCAGCCTCGTTCGAAGGGAGATCAGGTGCGAACCCTCCCTCGTCGCCGACCGAGGTGGCGAGACCTCGTTCGGAGAGGGTCTTCTTGAGGGAGTGGAAGACCTCGGCACCCATCCGCAGACAGTCGCTGAAAGTCGCTGCGCCGACCGGGGCGATCATGAACTCCTGCAGATCTACCGAGTTGTCGGCGTGCGCCCCACCGTTCAGCACGTTCATCATCGGAACCGGCAGGACCCTCGGTGCCCCTTCAGCGCCTCCGATCGCCCGGTAGAGAGTCGAGAGGTGCTCGTAGAGATCCACTCCAGCCTCGACTGCGGCAGCATCGGCCACGGCGAGGGATACGCCGAGGATCGCGTTCGCACCGAGACGACCCTTGTTCGGAGTGCCGTCGAGATCGATCATCGCCTGATCGACCGCGGACTGATCTCTCGGATCGAGGCCGACCAATGCCCGCTCGATCTCCTCGTCGATGTTCCGGACCGCTTTGGTCACGCCCTTGCCCGCCCAGTCTTCGCCGCCGTCGCGCAACTCCACCGCTTCGAACTCTCCGGTAGAGGCGCCGGAGGGGACTGCAGCCCAACCACGGGCGCCTGACTCGAGCAGGACCTCTGCCTCCACGGTCGGGTTGCCGCGGGAGTCCACGATTTGCCTGCCTGTCACCTCAGCGATCTCGGGCATCGGATCCTGAGTCTTTCAGTCCCCGGCCGAACCCGTAGCGTCGGCTCGCAGCTTGTCGCACTCGGCACGAAGCGCGAGTTCGGGATCCACACCGGCCTTCCTCGCCTCCCTGACCAAATCGAGCAGCGCGAGTCCGATTCGCTCCTCGGCTGCATCGCGCTCGGAATCCTCGACGCCCTCGGAGCCGAGGGACGGATCGGTCCTCCGGAGGATCTTGCGAGCGTAGGTGAGAGAGGGCAGCGTCTCGGGAATCGAGGCGAAAGGATCATCCTCCCCACTGCGCTCGACCTCTTGCTTGATCTCCTCCCACTGCGCCACGACCTCTCCCGCACTGACCGGGTCGCTGCCTCCGTCGCCGTAGACATGGGGATGGCGACGGATCAACTTCTCGGAACAACCATCTGCGACCGAGCCCAGATCTCCGAGGCCGCGCTCCTCCAACAACAGGGCGAGGAAGAGGACCTGGAACAAGACGTCTCCCAGCTCATCGTGTACCTCGTCGGTAGCGTCGCGACGGGCAGCGTCGGCCAACTCGTATGCCTCCTCGACCGTGTGCGGAACGATCGAGCGGGCATCCTGCGCACGATCCCACGGACAATCCCGTCGCAGAGTCCTCGTTATCTCGTCCAGACGCTCGATCGCCCGGAGGGTCTCTTCGCTCACGACAGAGCGTTCCGTCAGATCAGCCGGGCGGGATTCCGCCACCGGGGAAGGACGGAGCTGGAGCGGTAGCCTCGTCCTCACCGGGTCCGTGCGGACGCTGCGGCTTGCCCTGAGTGGTGACGAACGGAAGGATGCTCCCCGGTGTCGCGGGCGAACTGCTGATCACCACGGGCGGACACCCGGTGGTCGCCAGCTGCTGCTCGGTGCACTCAGCCGGGACGAGCTCGAAGTTCCGACAACGATCGATCAGGAAGTCATCAGAGCAGACGGTGATCTGCGTCCACTTGTCCCGATAGTCGGCCAGGAAGGAGGCGAAGGCCTCCTGCTGGACCTGTGCGGTCAACTGCTGACGGATCTGCTCGGAAACCTCATCGAAGGGTTGCGCGCTCTTCTCGGTGATCTTGTCGACCTGGAAGGCGTAGAAGCCACCGGTGGCGGCTACCGGTCCTTCCAGCTCCCCGGTATCGGCGTTGAAGATCCTGAAGTTGAGCGGCTCAGAGAAGGTCCCCTCGGTGACGCCGGTGCGCACCCCGCCGGAGTCCTTGCTGGGGTCAGTCGAGTACTCGGCCGCGACCTTGTCCCAGTTCTCGGGGGAGTCATCTGACTCGAGTGCCGCGACCGCTGCGGCGACCTTGGCACGGTCCTCGTTGAAGATCACCCTGATGTCGCGGCTCGCGGGCTGCTCGAAGCTGGCGAGATTCGCTTCGTAGTACTTGAAGGCGTCTTCCTCGCTGGCCTGACCAGCATCCTCGTTGACCTTCGCCTGAATCTTCTGAGCCAGCAATTGGAGGGCGACCCTGCGTCGGATGTCTTCATCCGTGTAGCCGGAGGTCTCGAGGAACTTCTCGTACTTGGCCGGGTCCCCCTCGAACTGCTGCTCCTTGACCTGATCGAGTCGATCGGTTACCTCACGCTCGGAGACCGTCACACCCAGATCCTCTGCCTCGCCCTCGATCCAGTAGAGATCGAACAGGTCGTTCATCGCCTGATCCCGGAGCGCGTCGTACTGGGGAGAGTTCGGTGCGGGGGCCTCGTCGAGACCCTGACGCTTCGCTGCCTGAGCGACGGCGCGATCCACCTCCGCTCTGGTGACGTCCTGGCCGTTGACCACCGCGACCACGTCGCCAGAAGGACTGCCCTTGGCCGACGGTTCGGTCAAGGCCGCCCAGAGAACCAACGCTACGAGCAGCACCGACCCGCCGACGATCAGCGCGGTGCGCCCGGACAGTGAGCTTGCCTTGGACATCACGGGGAGGATATACGCCCTACTCCGCGACCGTGGTCCGAGATGACGCCAGAAAGTCCGCGACGTCCCCCAGAGCCGTTAGAGCGGCATCGGGAGCCTCCTCGGGGATCGGGACCTCGAGCCTGTGAGCCTTCCAGTCGTAGAGGGCGCCCTCGACCCGAGCGCGAACCTCCGCCGCCTCGTCGCTGGAGATCTCCAGCGGCTCGATCCGCAGCTTTCCTGCCTTCACCTCGGCCACCGATGCTCCCGCTCGGTCGAGTCGTAGTCGAGCCAGACCGAGGGCGAGCAGATTCTCGACCGGCTGCGGTGGCGGACCGAAGCGATCCTCGATCTCCGAGCGCAGCGCCCTGATCTCACCCGGCTCACGCGCCGCAGCGATCCTCCGGTGGAGATCGATCTTGGCGGCCTCGAACGGAACGTAGTTGGCGGGCACATATGCGTCCGCCTCGATCTCTATCCGGATCGGCGGCCTGGACTCGCCCTCCACTGCTTCGTCGCCGGTCTCGAGACTCGCCTTCATCTCCTCGGTGGCCTCCTCGATCATCTGGCAGTAGAGCTCGAAGCCGACCGCCGCCACGTGTCCTGACTGCTCGGTTCCGAGTAGGTTCCCCGCGCCGCGGATCTCGAGATCCCTCATCGCAACCCTGAAGCCCGAGCCGAGCTCGGTGTTGTCTGCGAGGGTCGCCAACCTCGCCGCCGCATCTGCGGTCAAGGCCTCGGTGCTCGGATAGAGCATGTAGGCGAAGGCTCGTTCCCTGCTTCGTCCCACGCGCCCCCTGATCTGGTAGGCCTGCGAGAGACCGAGTCGATCTGCCCGGTCGACGATCAGGGTGTTCGCGTTTGGGATGTCGAGGCCCGACTCGATGATCGTCGTCGTCACCAGGCAGTCGGCCTCTCCCTTGACGAATGCGAGCATCGCTTTCTCCAGCTCCGAGTCGGCCATCTGGCCATGCGCCTCGACGAACTTCGCCTGGGGACAGAGCATTCGAAGTCGCTCTGCCGTCTCATGCAGGCTGTCGATCCGGTTGTGGAGGAAGAAGGCCTGACCGCCACGCTCGACCTCGCGCTCTAGCGCTCTCCTGACCAGATCCTCGTCGTCGGGACCGACATAGGTCCTGACGGGCCTTCGGCCCTCGGGCGGTGTCTCGATCACCGAGATATCCCGCATTCCCGCAAGGGACATCTGCAGGGTTCGGGGGATCGGGGTTGCAGACATCGACAGCACGTCGACGCGGAGCTTCATCCGCTGGAGGAGTTCCTTTTGCTTGACACCGAATCGCTGCTCCTCGTCGACGATCACCAGGCCGAGGTCCTTCGCCCTGACGTCCTTCGAAAGCAGGCGATGCGTGCCGATCAGGATGTCGACCTTGCCCTCAGAGAAGTCGGCGATCACCTCACGCGTCTCGGCAGCAGAGCGCAGGCGCGAGACCGCCTCGACCCTGAACGGGTGGTCGAGCAGACGCTCCGAGAACGTCGCATAGTGCTGCTGGGCCAGGATCGTGGTCGGTACCAGCATCAGCACCTGCTTGCCGTCGGCAGCCGCCTTGAACGCGGCTCTGAGGGCGACCTCGGTCTTTCCGTAGCCGACATCGCCGCAGATCAGACGGTCCATCGGCCTCTTGGTCTCCATGTCTGCCTTGACAGCCTCGATCGCCTCCAGCTGATCGGCAGTCTCACGGAACGGAAATGCCCGCTCGAAGGCGAGCTGCCACTCGCCGTCGGGCGGGAAGGGGTGCCCGGAGCGAGCCCGGCGCTCGGCGTAGAGGTTGAGGAGCTCTCCGGCCATCTGCTGGGCAGCGTGTCGAGCCTTGGACTTGAGGGTCTGCCATCGCTTGCCGCCGAGTGCGCTGAGCTTCGGCTCGGCGCCTTCGGCGCCGACGTACCGGCTGATCCTCGCCAACTGATCGGTGGGCGAGAAGACGCGATCCTCTCCTTCGTATTCGAGCTCGAGGTAGTCACGGGTCACTCCGGCGACGGTCTTCGTCTCGAACCCGGCGAACCTGGCGATGCCGTGGTCCGCGTGGACCACGAAATCTCCGACGCGAAGCTCGATCGCGTTGGCGAGCCGTGCTGCTCCGCTGCCTTGACCCTCTGCATCGGGAGAACGACGAGCGACCAGGCTCGACCACGGAGCCACGCAGAGCTTCAGGTCGGGGCTGATGAACCCCTCGGACAGGGAAGCAACCGCGAACGTCACCTCTCCTGACGCAGGTGGATCGCTGTCGCCGAGGAGCGGCGGGTCGAGTCTCGCGAAGGCGTATCTGGTCCTTTCGGCCTCTCCCTTGCCGGGAAAGGTGACTACCACGCGGTAGCCGGAGCGGGACAGCTTCTCGAGTTCCGCCTCGGCCTCCGCCGGCGAGCGCGAAGCGAAGTCGGCGCGCTGGGCTCTCACCGCCCAATCGGGGTCCTCGCCGGGAGGGCCGAGGGTAAGAGACGCGCGGCTGGACACTTCATCCTTGATCTCCACGTACAGACCGGCAGCGCCTTCCTTACCTAGAGCAGCCTCGACATCCTCCGAGAGATCCCGGAGGGAACGCCAGATCTCCTCCTCCGACACCACGACCAGACGCGCGGACCGTGGGACCAGGTCGAGTGGTGAGACGAAGCGGTCTAGCGGGATGATCTCGCTCAGTTCCACCGGCGCCGCTGGATCCTCTCCCTCTCCCGGCAGATGGACCGCCCGGTGTTCGCTCACCAACTCGGATGCAGGCGCCAGCTCGATCGAATCGGTCTCCCCGAGAGAACGCTGGGTGAAGGTGGAAAACCAGCGGATTTCCTCCACCTCGTCGCCGAACAACTCGATACGCACCGCACGGGAATCGGTTGCTCCGAAGACATCGCAGATGCCGCCGCGAATCGCGAATTCTCCTCGCTCGGTGACCTGGTCGACTCTCTTGTATCCGGCGTCGGTCAATTCGACGGAGAGCAGCTCGAGATCGGCCTCCGACCCCACCGAAACCCCGACCGGTTCAGGGCGGAGGGCCGCCTCGGGAACCGACTCGGCCAGAGCTACCGCACTGGCGACCACGATCGGCGCCAGACCGGGTTCCCATCCCTCGTCCCTCGTCATGGAAGAGAGCGCCGAGACGCGCAGACCGGCGAGGTGCGGTGGCGGCGCGAGGTGGGACCGGAAACCAACTCCTCGGGAGGGGTAGAGATGGATCCTGGAGGCGTCGAGGAAGGAACCGAGCGATTCAGCGGTCTGCCGCGCCGAGCGGTCGTCGGCGGTCACGACCAAGGTCGGATCGACCGCGCTGGCCGCTTCGGAGAGGGCCGCGATCAGGAAAGGGCGAGCCGGAGAGGAGACCGCGACCTCGACCGGAGCACCGTCGTCACCCCCCTCGCGCAGCTCACGTGCGATCGCCGAGATCCTGACCTCGTCGAACGCGACCTCCAGGAGAGGCCGTAGGGAACCGCTTGGACTCTCGGCCTCCAGGGCATCCGGGGCATTACTGGGGGAACCACTCATCCCCACGAGGCTAGTCGGAAGGGCTGTGAGGCAGCCCCGGGCCAGTCCTCTGCCACTCGACCTGACCTGCCCCCTCGCTTGCCGAACGCTCCTCCACCCCGTCCCACTCATGGAGCATGCGCTTCAGGCGGGCCACCGCCTCCGGCGGATGGGAGGCGACCTCGGTGGCCAGCTCCACGGTTGCGTCTTCGGTTCGAGCTGCCGGAGCGACCCTGTGCACCAGCCCGAGCCTGAGCGCCTCCTCGGCTCCGACGTTGCGGGAGGTCAGCAGCAGGTACTTGGCGGTCGAGAGTCCACAGAGCGTGACCAGACGTGCTGGACCGACCGGCACGCCCAGCTCGGCGCCGGGGAACTTCATCCTGAGATTTCCGCCGGCGACCCTGAGGTCGCAGGCGATCGCAATCTCCGCTCCGCCTCCGACTACGGACCCGTGACAGGCGGCCAGCGTCGGTTTGGGGAAGCGAACGACGGTGTCGTAGACGTCTGCGAACAACTGCATGCGGCGGATGCTCTCCGCCTCGTCGAGATCCTCCTTGACGTCGGCTCCCGCGGAGAGGCCGAGGTGATCGTTGGACGAGATCACCAACGCCCTGGCCTCAGGGTCGGCTGCCACGGTGCCGAGGTACTCGAGTATCGCCTCCAGCATCTCGCTGTTCAACGCGTTGCGGGCCTCGTCTCGTTCCAGCCGGATGATCCGTACCCCGCCTTCGACCTCCGAGAGACTGACCAGATCGGTGTTCGCAGACATCCCCTACTCCTCCTCTTCTTCCATCAGTTCGCCTATGAGTTGCTCCGTGGCCGTCGCGGCGTCCTCGACCAGGACCCGGACCTGCGCGGTTGACTCCCTGAACTTCCCGAGGACATAGGCCGAAACGACCTCCGGGTCGCTGCTCTCGGGCCTTCCCACTCCCACCCTGACCCGCCTGAAGTCGGGCGAGCCGAGCCCCTGGGACAGGCTCTTGAGTCCGTTGTGACCGGCCAACCCCCCGCCCATCCGGGTTCTCACATCTCCAAATGGAAGGTCGATCTCATCGTGACAGACGATCACCCGGTCGAGGGGGACCTTGAGCGATCCTCGGGCAGGCCCGACGCTGTCGCCGACGCGGTTCATGAAGGTCTCTGGACAGAGCAAGGCGACCCGTGGACCGCCCGGGGCGATCGGTCCCTCCGTGAGGTAGCCCGAAAAGCGCGACTTCGCTCTGGGCATCTCCCACCTGCGCGACAACTCCGCGATGACATCGAAGCCGATGTTGTGCCGGGTCCCGTCGTACTTGGCTCCGGGGTTGCCGAGACCGACCACCAGACAATCGACTCGTCCTCCGCCCGACTTCGCGTCGCGGCGAGTCCGGCCGAACAGAGCCAGGTCCTAGCCTTCCTCGTCGCCGGAGCCGGAATCCTCTGATTCCCCGTCCCCGGATTCCTCGCCACCCTCGCCACCGGCGGCTTCCTCACCCTCTGCGGCCTCGCCCTCCTCGCCGATGAGCTCGGTCTCTTCCTCGGCGGAAGGCTCGGGCTCTTCTTCGACCCGGGGAGGACTCAGGGTCGCGACGGTGACCTCTCCGGGCTCGTCGGCGACGATCGTGACTCCCTCAGGAGCGACGACCGCTTCGAGGGTGACGTTGTCGTTGATCTCCATCCCCGAAACATCCACTACCAGGACCTCGGGGATCTCGGTCGGGAGTGCCTCGACCGTAACCTCTCGCAGGACGTGCTCGAGCACTCCACCCTCGCGGACACCCGGAGCCTGTTCGGTTCCCTCGAGCTCCAGAGAGACCTCGGCCTCGATCTTCTCGTCGAGGTTCACCTCGAGGAAGTCCATGTGGATCACATCGCCCTTCACCGGGTGATACTGCTGCTCCTTGACCACGACAGGTACGGCTTCCTGACCTTCGATCTCGAGATCGAACAAGGCATGTCCCTCGCTCAAGACGACGCGCAACTCGCGATCTACCACCGAGAAGAGCTTCGCATCGCCGCCGTGGCCGTAGACGACTCCGGGAACCATCCCCTCCTTGCGGAGGCGTCGGGTGCCACGCGTCCCTTGAGCGGTGCGTGGGTTTGCCTTTAGTGTGGTCCTGGTTTGAGCCATAAGTTGTTAAGTGATGGGTTCGAACTGCGGCCGAAGGCCTCGGGTCGGCAGAATAGGAGATGCAGACCGTAAATGAGCCGAGGCGAAGAAAAAACAGGAAATCGACCAGAGGACGACTCCGCGGAGGAGGCCGCCTCGGGCGTCGCTCGGCCCGACCCGGATTCACCGCTCGAGTCCGATCGTAGCCCCGATGAGGCTGGAGAGATACCTGCCGGACGGATAGGCCGGACCGCCAAGGTGAGTGCCACGGTCGGCGCTCAGGGAGCTCGCTACGCCGGCACGAAGGCGGTGAACCTGGCCCGCTCCCCTGAGAAGGCCCAGGAGAAACTGGAGACGCGACATCTCGAGGCCGCGATGAAGATGGTCTCGGTCCTGGGCGAGATGAAGGGTGCCGCGATGAAGATGGGTCAACTCGCGTCGTTCATCGACGCCGACTTCCTCCCCCCGGAGTTCCGCGAGACCTACCAGGAGCAGCTGTCGAAGCTTCGCTCCAAGGCCCCCGCGATGCCCTGGGACAAGGTCAAGGTCGTACTGGAGGAGGAGTACGACGACCAGGACCCCGAGAAGGTCTTCGAGCACATCGAACACGAGGCATTCGCCGCCGCCTCGATCGGACAAGTCCACCGTGCCCGCCTGCACGACGGCACCGAGGTCGCGGTGAAGATCCAGTACCCGGGCGTCGCCGACGCGCTGGAATCGGACATGGCGAACGCCGGGATGCTGGTCCGCCTGGCCAAGGCGATCGCCCCCGGCCTCGACGCCAAGGAGATCGCGGAAGAGCTGAAGGAGCGCACGCTCGAGGAACTCGACTACGAGTTCGAGGCTCAGAACCAGCGGGCGTTCGCACGGGCCTACGAAGACCACCCCTTCATCCTCGTGCCGAAGGTCCACACCTCACTGTCTCGGCGAAGGGTCCTGGTGACCGATTTCGTCGAGGGACATGGTTTCGACACGATCAAGGAACTCCCTCAGGAGGAGAGGAACATCTTCGGCGAGATCATCTTCCGCTTCTCATTCGGATCGATCTACCACCTGCAGCACTTCAACGCCGACACGCACCCTGGGAACTACCTGCTGATGCCGGACGGCAGAGTCGCCTTCCTCGACTTCGGGATGACCAAGAAGGTCACTGCGGGCCAGATCCAGATGGAGCAGGCAGTGGTGGACGCGGCATTCAGGGACGATCCCGATGGTCTGCTCACAGCCCTGTCCGATCTGGGCTTCATCAAGAACCCCGGCGACATCGATGCCAGAAGGCTACTCGAGCACGCCAAACACGTGGGCGGCTGGTACATGGAGGACGCCGAGATAGAGATCTCCGCCGAACGGGTGATGAAGATGATCGAAGTCACCTCCGACCCCCGCAACGAGTACTTCGGGATGCTCCGCAAGGAGACCCTCCCGGCCGACGAGTTGCTGGGCAGGCGCATGGAGAGCGGTCTGATGGCCGTGCTCGCCCAGCTCGGCGCGAAGGCGAACTGGCACAGGATCTCCAGGGAGTGGATCTACGGCGACGAGCCCACGACCGTCCTCGGTCGAGCCGAGTGGGACTACTTCGAGGACAAAGGCGTGCAGCGGGTTCCGGGGATCGCCTCGCCCGGGAACTGACTCAGGACTTCTTCGCCGAGCCGGACTTGCCTGAGTTCTTGCCGGACGACTTCCCGGAAGCCTTCCCTCGATTCGATTTCGACTTGGACTCTGCAGCGGCCTCCTTCCGCGGCGGGAAGAGACGCGGATCGTTACTGCAGATTCCCGCAACGCCCATCTCGATCAGCTCCTGCATCCGGTCGGGATCGTCGACCGTCCAGGCGATCACCTCGATGCCGAACTCGCTCAACGAGTCGATCAACCTCGGCGTGATCACCGGGTCGTAGACCCAGACCGAATCGACATTCATCTCCACCGCCCGGTCCGGGACTATCCGATGCGAACCGCGCCGCAGCGCGGCAAGCCCGGCGGAGACGGCGGCGCCGGCCCAGGGGAGAGTGGTCCAGTCCTTGGTCGACTTTGGGTAGGTCCAGCCGAGACGCAGGTCCGGCTCCAGCGAACGCAACTTGACGAGGCTGTCCATCTCCATGCTCGAGACCGAGCAGCGCTCGATCAGACCGTGTCCCGCTATCGCTCCCGCGAACTCGGCCTCCCTCCCGGCCTTCTTCAGATCGAAGTTGATCGAGACCTGATCGAGCGGAGGCTCGAGGAAGGCGTCGAGCGCGTCGAGCAGGTCGAGCGGACGCCGCTGCATCGCATCCTCGGGGTCGTGTGCCACCACCAACTTTCCCTCCCTGAGGCGCAACACGTCGAGCTCGATCATGTCGACCCCTAGCTCTACAGCCGCATCGAAACTCTCGAGCGTGTTTCCAGCCTCGATCGCATCGGCGCCCTTGTGCCCAATCCTCAGCCACTCCTCTACGGCCATGGCGTGAAGTTAAAGCAGGACGGCAGGTTTGCGCGGGCGGGGAGGGTCGCCTCTGGAGGAAGATGGACGGGATCAGGCAGCACCGAGCCCGTCAGGTGTGCAGACTCCCCTGCGATGAGAACCCACCGCCTGCTCACAGCATCTATCGCCTTGGCCGCCGTCTCGGCGGGACTGCTCACGGCCTGCGGTCAGACCGAAGACGAGCGTGCCCGCCGGGCCGCCGAGGACTACGCGGATACGGTCATCGAGCGGGATTTCCCAGCCGCCTGCGAACTCTTCGGACCTTCCTATCGGCAGCGCCTGGGCGGACTCGATGGCTGCGTCACGTCGCAGAGGGTCCAGTGGGCTCAGCCGGTCGAGGAGATCCAAGTGGTCAAGGTCCTCGCCAAGAAGCGGCGGGGGCTGGCGAAACTGGAGATCTCCCGCCAGGGCTTCGGGCCGAGCCCGCTGACGCTGGTGCTCAAACGGCCGGAGAAGCTCTGGCTGATAGTCGGCCAGCGCTAGAAGAGCTGGTTCTCGCCCGCGAAGATCTCCGAAACGGAATCGTCGGTGAAGATCCGCCTGATCGAGTCGGCGAGGGTCTGAGCGGCGGTGAGGACCGTGATGTTGTCGGGGGCACCGGGGCGCAGCGGGACGGTGTCGGTGACCACGATCTGCTCGATCTTGCTGTTCTCGTACGGCAAGCGCTCGTAGGCTGCTCCGGAAAACACCCCGTGGGTCGCGCAGGCGATGACCCTGGCGGCTCCCTCGTCGAGGACGGTCTGCGCTGCGGCACAGAGCGTGCCCGCCGTGTCGATCATGTCGTCGACCAGCACCGCGGTCTTGCCGCGAACGTCTCCGACCACATACCCGATCTCGGCGACCTGCTGGGCCGGGCGCTCCTTCTCCATCACCGCCCAGGTACAGCCGACCTTACGGGCGAAGTTCCGTGCGGTCTTTACCCGACCGGCATCAGGCGAGACGATCACCGGCGGCTCCTCGAAAGCCTGGTCGATCAACCACTGCTCGAGCATGGGCATCGCAGTCATGTGATCCAGCGGGACGTGGAAGAAGCCCTGAACCTGACCGGCGTGGAGATCCATGGTGAGAACTCGATCGGCACCGACTCCCTCCAGACACTTCGCGACCACCCGGGCGGTGATCGGCTCACGTGGCTTCGACTTCTTGTCCTGGCGGGCGTACCCGTACCAAGGCATCACGGCGATGATCCGGTGAGCCGACGCGCCCTGCGCTGCGTCGATCATCGCAAGCAACTCGACGAGCGAGTCGTTGGGGGTCATCCCCTCGGCTTCGTTCGCGGCAGTCGACTGGACCAGGAACACGTCGGCTCCGCGGATCGACTCCTCGTAGCGGCAGTAGACCTCGCCATCGGAGAAGGTCTTGAGAGTTACTTCGCCGAGTTCGACATCGAGCTTGCCGGAGATCTTGGCGGCGAGGTCCATCGAAGCACGACCACCGAAGACCATCAGCCTCTTGGTGTAGTCCTGAGGTATCGCTGATCCGCTGCGCGGCTCTTCCTCGATCTTGCTCACTTCTGACCCCCCTCCTCGCGATCGGGCGCCTCGCGCCTCCGATCGCTGTAGCCCTCGACATTGTGCTGCTCCGGTCTCCCGATCCCGAGCGCGCCGGACGGCACATCCTCGGTAATCACCGAACCGGCGCCAGTGTATGCCTCATCGCCGACCTCTACCGGTGCAACGAGCGTCGTATCCACCCCGGTCCGCACTTTGCGGCCGATCTTGGTTCGGTGTTTCTCCTTACCGTCGTAGTTGGCGGTGATCGTCGATGCGCCCAGATTGGACTCCTCGCCGACATCGGCGTCGCCTACATAGGAGAGGTGCGGCACCTTCGCCCCCTTGCCTATCCGTGAGTTCTTGATCTCGACGAAGCTGCCGGCCTTCGATCCGTCTGCCAACTCGGTGCCGGGTCGGACGTGGGCGAACGGACCGACCACTACCCCCTCGCCGATGGTGCAGGAATCGAGATGGGAGTTGCGTACCTCTGAACGTTTGCCGACCTTCGAATCGATCAGCGTGCTGTGTGGCCCGATCAGGGCTCCGGCCTCGATCCGACTCGAGCCCTTGATCGAACAACCCGGCTCCAGACGCACGTCCTCTGCGATCTCCACGTCGGCATCGACCCAGGTCGAAGCCGGATCGACCACGGTAACCCCGGCGCGCATGTGCCCCTCCAACAGTGACCTTCGGGCCTCATCCTCTACCGCCGCCAACTCGACCTTGTCGTTGACCCCGACCGCCACCGCATCGGTCACACATGCCGCGATCGTCTTGCCTGCATCGCGCAGTGCCGGCAGGACATCGGGCAGGTAGTACTCGCTCTGTGCGTTGTCGTTGGAGATCTGATCGAGAGCAATGGCCAGCGCGTCTGCCGCGAACAGGTAGGTGCCGGCGTTGACCTCGGTGATCGCAAGCTCCTCCTGACTCGCGTCGCCTGGCTCTTTGGCTTCGACGATCTTCTCGACCGAGCCATCGGCGAACCGGATCACCCTCCCGTAGGCGCCCGGGTCCTCGAGATCGGCGGTCAGCAGTACGGCCTCGGCACCACTGGCACTCGACTCGGTGCGCAACATCTCGATCTCCTCAGCCGACACCAGCGGTTGATCGCCGGAGAGAACCAGGACGGTTTCGCTCTCAGAGATGACCGGCAGTGCGGCCTTCAGGGCGCCTCCGGTGCCATCGGCTGTCGGTTGGATAACCGTCTCCACTCCATCGGGCAGGACACTGGAGAGGTCCCGGTCTGGTGAGACGATCACGCAGATGCGATCCGCTCCAGCACTCTGAGCAGCGGCAACCGACCAGGCGATCATCGGCCTCCCACACACGGGATGGGCGACCTTGGCCAAAGAGGAGCGCATGCGCGTTCCCGCACCTGCAGCCATGATCAGGGCGGTCAGAGAGCTCACGGCACTGATCGTAGGCGGTGGCGGCTGCAGCGGCGGTAGGCATCGTGCGCGAACTCAGCCAGTCGATGGTGAAAAAGCTCCGGGGGGAGGATTCAAACCTCCGCTGCCAGGACCAAAACCTGGAGTGCTATCGCTACACCACCCCGGACCGGAACCTCAGTCTAGGTGTCCGTCTCGTAGACAGTCGGTACCGGTACTCAGGGAAGCAAATCCATGAACGGAATCAACACCACGTCGTACGGCAGAGACCAGCAGCGCGAATCGAGTAACGGAAGCGCACTCGATCCAAGACTGATCGAGTAGTCGAGATGTCTTTGGGCAGGGGTACGTGAGGGATGAAACCTCGCGTACGCGGTGGCTACCTCCCGAGCATTCGCCTTCAGGACCTTCGGCTCATGCCAGGTAACGCGGAGACTCTCGAGATGTAGAGCCCTCAAGTGTCGGTTCTTCGGCAGATGAACCTCGCGCATGTATACGGCCTCGGCCACTCCCGCCCCGTATTCGTCACCGAGCTTCCTCAGATACTCCTCGTTGAGTTCGTATCCGGCCTCGGCCTGGCGCCTGTTCGCATCGTTGAAGAGCTCGAGTTTGCACGAATAACGAGCGAAGATCGCGCCTTCAGTACATCCCGCATTTGCGGCAATGCGGGCGGTGGTGGTGCGGTCGTAACCGCGATCCGCCACCTCCTCGAGCGTCGAGGTGAGAATGGCATCACCGAGAGGATCGCCTGAGTCGAACTCGAGCGAGGCACCGAACTGATCTGCGGGCACATCAGGCAAAGGCTGGGGTTCGCGATCCTCCTGCAGAGCCTCCAGTAGAGGAGCAAGCGCGTCGCTCAAGTCGAGGCGAGAAGAACCTGGGTGATACGAGGCGAGCAGCAGCCCGAGACCTGAAATCACCAGATAGGCCCTTCGAGCCGCGGACGCTGCCGTCATCTTCCCCGCGCGCGGACGACACCACCTCGCGACACTTTGTCCAAGCGAGTGCTCGACCGAGTCCTGCAGATCCGGATGGAATTGCGAAACGAGCAGGAGATCAGCGGCAGCCTTCAACGAATCATCAGGGTTCATCACGAGGTGCGCAATGTCGTTCAACTCTTCCATTGCGAGCGCCCCTCCTGGGTCATCGGCGACGTCTACCAACCGCGAGATGACCTCTTCGAGCGCCGGCGAGAGACGCTCTTGCCAGAGACCGCAGGACAGTGAGGAGAGATCCGCATATCTGCTGCGGATTGCCTGGGGCGACAGCCCTGCGCGACGTGTCACCGAGCGGAAACTCACCCCTCCCCAACCCTCCTGCGCAATCAAGGCAACCCCAGAGTCGAGCAAGGCCTCGCTGTTCCGCAATACCCGCGCCTGAGGAAACCGGGATCTTTGGCGTGACCTGCTCACAGGTTCACAAGCCTACTCTCAGCCACGATGGGATCAGCAGACTGACGTCCCCTCGCCGAGTATCGGTGCGTGGGAGTGTCAGTCCGGCTCGGGCGCCTTGCGCGAGACGCTCCCAGCCTCGGTGCCAGGTTCCCTCGCCGGGCCGCCGGGGCCGGCGATGCCGAGTACCCGCATCGCCTTGAGGCCGAGTCCGAGCTTCTCCCGTCCCTCGGTGGAGGTGGCGTCATGTCCGCAGAGCTCACGCGCCCGCTCGAGCCGGTACCGAATCGTGTGTCGGTGGGTGAACATCCGCTCCGCGGTACGGGCGACGTTGCCGTCGTTTTCCAGATACGCCTCTAGGGTCGCAAGCAACTCGGTCTCGTACTGCTCGTCGTAGGCGGCGAGGGGCTCGACCGTCTCCGAGTAGAAACCCTGGAGTTCCCCCGGGGCCTCGCTCATCGCGGGCAGCAGGAGGCGGTACGAGCCGGTCTCCTCGAAGGCGAGGTTCCCGGAGCCCTCGGCCTCGCCTACGTTGAGGGCGAGGCGGGCCTCCTGACCGGCCCGGTGCAGATCCGTCGGGTCCGCTGCCAGTCGACTCCGACCGACGGTGATCGTGAACCCACCGAGCTCCACTTCGAGTTCCGCGAGCAGAGAGCGGGCGGCCCGAGCCAGTAGGCCCTCATCCTCGGTCGGCACCACGGCGATCAGTTCCGCATCGCGGCGCTCTACCCCGCCGGTTGCCGGTTCTGCCGAGGCGACCAGAGCACCGGGACTGACCGCCTTGACTCCGCGAACCGCGAGGGTGAGCGCTCGAGATCGCCAGTCTTCGCTCTGGGCCGCCTTGGGATGGACTCTCCCCATCACGACTCCGCCGCCGGAATTCAGATCCGCCCCTAGGTCTGCCGCGCGGGCGGTGATGTCCCGTCTGTCGGTGATGTCACGAACGAGCAGTGCCCTCACGAAGTCCCCGGCTGCTTCCTCGCTCGCCCAGTCCCCTGAGCGCGAGCGCTCCAACTCCAGCGCCAGCAGGTTGAATACCAGCCGCTCGGTTGCCTCATTCATTCCCACCGCACCGGCGGCGTCGTCGCGCCGGATCCTCAGCTCGCCCACCTGTTCCCCGGCGACCTCGAGCGCCACCGAGATCGCCTCATCGCCACCAGCGAGCAACTTGGTCTCCTCGTCAGGAGAGGCGGCGGCGACCGCGAGTACGGCGCTCGATCGATCGATCAGTGCGACGCTTCCGCCAAGGGCACGGGCGGCAGCGCGGATCAGGGTCGGCAGGCCCTCGCCGGCCTCGATCCCCTCCGAGAGGGCCGCGAGATCGTCGGCCACTCCCGCTTGTACGGACTCGGACTGAACCGGATCGTTCGGCATCGACTACCTAGAGGCCGAGCGCACCGCTGATGTCGTTCCAGTAGTAGACGACGAGCGCACCTGCCGCGATGCCGATCATCACCAGCGCGGCCAGCACGAACAGGCTGAGGAACCCGGCGGCGGCCTTCTCCCATGGCCGGCCGTAGGCACCGAGCGCCGGGGCCAGAATGAGGAACCCGAAGGCGACCAACGTGACCAAGCCCGCGATACCGAAGACGAGGAACTCCGGCGCGATCGCGGCGGGCAGGGCTTCAGGGAGTGTGATTGCGCTTTCCATCTGCTCCTCCATTGTCGCGGATATGAGAGGCGACTAGCGCGAAGGCTCCGGCAATCGTCAACGCAGCCACGCAAAGCGCCCACCCCGAGCTCACATCACTCAGCCAGTGAACCCTGAGGTAGACCCGGGTCAATCCGACCAGGGCGGTGAGCATGAGGCCGGCGACGATCACGACCGTGCGATGGCTGTATTTGGGTACGAGCCTGAAGGCAATCGTGACCGCCAGCCAGGTGTAGATGACGGAATGGGTTGCGTGTCCGCTGGGAAACGACCAGCCCTTCGCATCGGTCAGCGGATCAGGCGGGCGCGGGCGCTGTACCCAGTCCTTGATCTCGGGTACCAGCATGAAGCTGACCGCGATGCCGATCACCAACACGGCCAGCTCGATCCTGCGCCCCATCACGAGCAGGCCCAGACCTGCGAGGACCGCGATCGCGAGAGTCACCTCGAGCGAGCCGAGAACGGTGAGAGCCTTGGCGATCGCGGTCAGCCAGCTCGTCTCGATGCTCGTAGAGATGTCATAGGCGGTGGTGTCGCCAGGGGTCGGACCCGGATCGGCGGCGACGATCGTCCAGTAGGCGACCAGTACGAACAGAGCGACCGAGGTCGTCGCGAGGAGAGTCGTGAGCTCGAGACCCACTCCGTCGCCCGGGGTCAACCGGTCTCTGATGAAAAGGAGCTGGGGCTTGAAGCGACGGGCGAGAGCGACCACCGGCCTCAGCATCGGCCGGGCCTCCATCTCTCGTACCGCCTTCCTTCGATTCTCGGGCTTGCCGAGCCAACGGAACGCGAGCGTCACCCCGACCGCGATTCCGACCAGGATCCCGAACCCGATCAGGGTGCGGCCGACGATCGAGGCTGCCGTATCCAGACTCTGCGAGGCGAAGTACCCGATGAGGACCAAGATCGTCGCCCAGATCCCGGTGCCGAGGATCGAATAGGGAGCGAACGCCCCATACGGCATCTTGCTGGTACCGGCGATGAATGGAGCCAAAGCACGAATCAGCCCGATGAACCGTCCGATCAGGATCGTCTTACCTCCGTGCTTCGAGAAGTAGTCCTCGACCTGCGTCAACCTTTCCTCGGTGATCCTGAACTTCGGGCCGTTCCGGATCAAGAAATCACGGCCGAGCCGCGCTCCGAGATAGAAGCTGACCGAATCGCCTGCGAAGGCGGCGAACCAAGTGATGGCGATCATCAGCCAGACAGAGGCCTCGCCCTGACCGGCAACCGCGCCGCCGAGGATCACGGTGAACTCCCCGGGGGCGATCAGCCCGACGAAAGCACCCGTCTCGAGGAACGCCAGACCGCCGACGAGCAGATACGACCAGGCACCGATTCGACTGGCGATCTCCTCGATCACGTACTTGGGGTCGAACGACGGGAGGTCATCCCGGAACACGAAGTAGGCGACGACCAAGCCGACAATGGCGAGTCGGACCGCCCAGCGGATCCGTCGCGAGCGCACCTCCTGCGGGCCTGACCGACGCTCTCGATCGGGTGATCCGGGCAGCTTCACGGGCTGACCTCCGAGGCGGTCGACGGATCGAGTGGACCTGCGACGATCACCCCGGTCCGTCCTCTCTCGACCAGGATTCCTGCAGCTCTCTCAGCGTCCTCTCTGGTGGGGAACGACCCGAATACTGTCGGGCCGGAACCGGTGACCATCGCATGCACCGCCGCCGCCTCACTCAGTGCGGAGAGGCTCTCCTCGAGTTCTGGGCGGAGGGAGATTGCCGCTGCCTGGAGATCGTTGACCATCGCCTCGACGGGAACGAGCGGCAGACCCGAGGATCCGAAGCGCAGCGACTCGGTGACTCCCACGAGCTCCGGGCCTGTACGTCCCGAACCGATTCGATCGGCCTCTGCGTAGACCTCGGGAGTGGAAAGGCCTTCGCCGGAGGTCAGCAACACGACGGCGAAGGCCTCGGCGGGCGGAGCGGCAGAGACCTCATCGCCGATTCCGCCGACGAGTGATCGCTGTGCCTCGGCGCCATCCCCTGAATCGGACCAGAGGCCACTCTGGGCGAGCACATCCGAACCGACCTCGAGCGCCACCCTCCGCAGGGACGGCAACGCCTCCTCGCCGAGGTGATCGCGGGCGTATCTGAGAACCGCAGCGGCGTCGGCGCTGCCGCCACCCATCCCTGCTGCCAGCGGGATCCGTTTCTCGATCTCGATCCTGAGGGGTGGAAGTTCCAGCTTCGCCTCACGCAGCAGCCTCAGGGTCCGGGCAGTCAGATCCTCGCCCTTCACAGCGGGACAGATGACCTCGTCGTCGGAATCGGCCTCGCTGATCAGGATGCGATCGCAGAGATCGATGGGTTGGAACACCGAGGAGATCAGATGCATTCCATCTTCCCTCCGCGGACCGAGATAGAGACAGAGGTTGAGCTTGGCAGGGGCAAGGATCTCGACCTGGTCGCGGTCGGTCATCGGGCTCCTCTCATCAACATCCCGAACTCTGCGAACTCCTCGGGAGAGAGCGATTCGGCTCGGGCATCCTCAGCAAGTCCCATCTCGACCAGAGCCTGCCGTGCCCGCTCGGCTCTGCCCGGGCCGGTCGTCTCCAGAGATCTCGGCAATGACTTCCTGCGATGGGCAAAGGACTCACGTATCAGCGCGTGCAGGGCCGGGTCGGGGGGCGACCCCGTTCGCTCGATACGGATCAAACTCGAGGCAACTCGGGGCCTGGGTACGAATACTGCTGGATCGACTTTGCGCACCTCCTTGGCCTCACAACCTATCCCGACCACAACGCTGGGTGACCCGTAGATCTTCGACCCAGGGTCGGCCGTGAGTCGGTCCGCTATCTCCTTCTGGACCATCACGAGCCAGGTCTGCACGGACGGCATCTCGACGATCGTCCTGATCAGCAACGGGGTGGCGATCGAATAGGGAAGGTTCGCGACCAGCTTGTTCGGAGCTGGATCCAGCGTCGACAGATCCACCCTCAACGCATCGTCCCAGACGATGCCCACGTTGCCGAGTCTGGCGGCGAGCGCCTCGAGCTGATCTGCCAGGCCACGATCCAGCTCGATCAGGTGGACGAAGGAGGTGGATTCGGCGAGCCTCTCGGTGAGCACACCCGAACCTCCACCAACCTCGAGCACCACATCGTCGGGGCAGAGATCGGCGTCGGCGACGATCGCATCCAAGAGGTTGGTGTCCGCCAGGAAGTTCTGCCCCAACCTCCGCTGTCTGCGACCCGGCAGGGGTCCACGGCGCGAAGGAGCATCGCCGGATCCCGAGCCCTCGATCCGGTCCGTACCTACCAACCGAACAACCTCGCGGCGTTGTGGTCGGTCTGCTCGGCGAGGTACTCGCTGCTGACGCCTCGCTCATCAGCGAGGACCCTTGCCGTCTCGACCACGTTCGCCGGTCGGTTGGGCTTGCCGCGCATGGGCTGGGGAGCGAGGTACGGGGAGTCGGTCTCGACCAACAGCAACTCCTCCGGAATCACCCGGGCAGCCTCTCGAAGACCGGGAGCCGAGGGATAGGTGAGGTTCCCGGCGAAGGAGCAGTACCAGCCATTCGCGCCCGCTCGGCGGGCCAGATCCGGGCTCGCCGAGAAGCAGTGGATGACCACGCCGACATCCACTGCTTCACGTTCGAGGGTGTCGAAAGCTTCGAGGGTGATCTCCTCAGAGCCATCCCGATCGCGGAGGTGAACCACGACCGGAAGCGAGAACTCACGAGCGATCGCGATCTGGGAATAGAAGGCCTCGCGTTGGTCGGCGATCGGCGCGCCCTCGCGATACTGATCCAGCCCGGTCTCCCCGACCGCCACGACGGAGTCGTCCTCACACAGTCGTCTGAGGTCCGCGGCCGCTGACTCGTCGTATCCCAGCGCCTGATTCGGGTGCCGGCCAACGCTCGCCCAGACGCCCTCGGTTTCGCGTGCGAGCGCGACCGTTGCTGCATTCGTCTCCTCGTCGAGACCGACGCTGAGGATCTTCTCCACGCCGACCGCGCGGGCTGCCGACACGGTCTCGGCGGCTGACTCGGGTCCACACAGGACCAGATGGGCGTGCGTATCTACCACGCCCGCAGTCTAGGAGCGCATCGGCGGGATTGAGCGGGTCAGCCAGCCGACCTGAAGCGGAAGAGGCGCTTATCGGTATCCGATCGGTCAGTCTGGTCGGTAGCGGTGATCTGAACGGACAACTTGGAACTCCCGATGCTCTTGGTGAGTCTCGACCGCTCGGAGGCCGAGGGCGAGATCGTCGCCGTGTAGATGCGGTTGGCGATCAGATTCGAGGTGAAGGTGACGGCTTTCGGATCCTTATTCCCCGGCAAGTCCAGGCTGATCACGGCCCTGACTGAGCAGTCGACCGAACAGTAGACCCGAGGGCCGATCTTCCGGGTCACCAGCAACCTCGTACCCGGCTGCTCGTGGATCACGACCAGATCCTCTGCGAGCAGAGTCCCTGAAGGCCGGGCGACCCTACCGGTCGAATCGAATGCTCCGCGAGTTTGGGGCAGTGAGATCGCAGTTTCAGCCACCGCCGCAGCCAGGACCACCAGCAAGGCACACAGGCACACGACCCGCAGCGCAACCCCCCCTGACGCTCTGCCTCCCGCCTCCCGAATCACGACTGGATGAGCGTAACAGTCAGACCTGAGAGGGTCTAGTCGAGCTTGGGGAAGAGCGGGTCCCCGGACCTCACGGAGACGCCGCCGGGTCGGGAGCCGAGCTCCGAGAGGCCTCTCGAGGGTTCCGCCAACTGATCGAGCAGTCGGTCGGTGGTCGTTGGCATGAATGGGTGAAGCAGCTGGGTGACGACCCTCAGCCCCTCGGTGAGGGAATAGAGCGAGCGGTCGAGAGAGTCTCCAGAACTCTCCTCCTTGGCAAGCTCCCACGGCTTGGTCTCCTCCACGAACCTGTTCAGACGTCTGACCAGATCCCAGATCTCGTCCAGCGCCTTGCTGATCTCGGCCGAATCGAGGAGCGTTCCCACCCGATCGAGTACTCCATCGAACGCCGCCACGAGTTCGGGAGCCGGCTCGGCCTCTGGCACCACACCGTCCCGGTAGCGATCGACCATCGCCAGGACGCGACTTGCGAGGTTGCCGTAGTCGTTGGCGAGTTCGGTCTCGTATCTGGTCTCGAAGCCCTCGGGCGAGACCTGCCCGTCCTGACCGAACGAGACCTCGCGCATCAGGTAGTAGCGCAGCGCATCGGCTCCGAACCTGTCCATGACCTCGTCCGGGTCGAGTGTGTTGCCAAGTGACTTGGACATCTTGTGACCCTCTAACAGCAGGTAACCGTGGATGTACATCCTCTCGGGCACGGGCAGACCCGCCGCCATCAGGAACGCAGGCCAGTAGACCGCGTGGAACTTGAGGATGTCCTTGGCCAGCACGTGCATCTGAGCGGGCCAGAAGGCGTCGGTCAGATCCTCGCCCTCCCTCGCGTAGCCGAGAGCGGTCACGTAGTTGAGCAGCGCATCGAACCAGACGTACATCACCTGCTCGGTGTCCCACGGGACCGGTATTCCCCAGGTGAGTTTCGGTCGGGACAGCGAGACATCGCGGAGCCCCTGCTTGATGAAGGCGAGAGCCTCGTTGCGACGGAAGTCGGGGGCGACGAAGTCCGGGTGCTCTTCGTAGAGTTTCTCGAGATCCTCCTGGAAGGCCGAGAGCCTGAAGAACCAGTTCTCCTCTTTCTCACGCACCAGTTCGGTCTTGTGGATGGGGCAGGTCTCACCCTCGTCGAGTTCGACCTCCGTCTTGAAGTCGGCGCATCGCTCGCAGTACCAACCCTCGTAGGAACCCTCGTAGACGTATCCGTTGTCGTGGACCCGCTGGACGATCTGCTGAACCCGCTCGATATGGCCGGGGTCGGTGGTGCGGATGAAGAAGTCGTTCGAGGCGCCGACCCGGTCGACCATCTTCTGGAAAGCGGGAGCGTTTCGGTCCGCCAGTTCCTGAGGGGTGATCCCCTCCGCTTCGGCAGCTGCGGCAACCGGCTCACCGTGTTCGTCGGTTCCGGTGAGGAAGAAGACATCGCGGCCCCGTTGCCTCATGTGCCGCGCGAGAACGTCTGCGGCGATCGTCGAGTAGGCATGCCCGAGATGCGGCGCACCGTTGACGTAATAGATCGGCGTGGTTACGTAGTAGTTGCCCTCGTCCGCCATTTGCTACTCCCTGGGCGAGCGACCGGTCAACTGCTTGTAGAGCTCGTTCGCCGGAACCCCGGTGAGCGCTGAGACCACCCCGGCGGCGGCGCGCGGACGAGCTCCAGAGCGCACCAGCCCTCTGAGCGCATCGACGGCGAATCCGATGTCGGGAGACGTTCCGCCGGCCGAGGGCCCGATCACCACGACGATCTCTCCCCTTACCTCGTCCCGGAACCGGCGCGACAACTCGCCGAGGGTCCCGCGGGCGACCTCTTCGTGCAGCTTGGTCAATTCGCGACAGACTGCCGCCGGTCTATCGGGTGCGAGGCTCGCGAGCGCCGCAAGCGATTCGGGCAGCCGCTTCGGAGACTCGAAGGCGATCGTGGTGTCGGCCGACTGCAGCACCCGCTCGAGCTCCCCGGTCCTGCGGGGCAGGAATCCCTGGAATCGCCAACGGTGGGTCGGCAACCCGGAGGCGAGCAAGGCGACCGTGATCGAGGTAGGACCAGGCAGGACCTCGACCTCCAGCTCACGCTCGATGCACTCACGGATCAGCTTGAAACCCGGATCGGAGATCCCGGGCGTACCGGCATCGGAGATCAGCGCCACGTTCTCACCGCGTTCCATCGACTGGGCGAGCTCACGAGCCCGCTCCGCCTCGTTGCCCTCGTGATAGGAGAGGAGCTTCAGGCCCTCCACCTCGATCAACTCGAGCAGCCGTCCGGCCCGGCGGGTGTCCTCGCATGCGATCACGTCTGCCTCGTATAGGGCAGCGCGAACGCGCTCGGTTACGTCTCCGAGGTTTCCGATCGGTGTGGGACAGACGGTCAGCTTGCCTGGCATACCCTCATCCTCCCGCAAATTCGCTGCTGGCAAGCGCCGCGGCACCGATCATCCCGGCATCGGGGCCGAGTTGCGCCTCGACCACCGGTGTCTCGTTCATCGGCCTCAGGGCCCTCCGCCGCAGTTCGTCCCGTGCGGGGCCGAGCAGCAGATCTCCCGCGGCCGCGGCCCCACCGCCGATCACGATCATCTCGGGGTCGAAGACATTCGCCAAACTCGCAAACGCAACCCCCAGATAACGACCCGAATCTTCGAAGACGGAGAGTGCAGTCTCGTCACCCTGCCTGGCAGCCTCACCGACCGTCACTGCTCCCTCGTACTCACCGGCGGCGATCGCCTCTGCGATCGCCGAGCCGGGTGCCTGCGCCGCCGCCGCCTCTCCGAGCTCGCCGATCGATGTCCCCGACGCATATGCCTCGATGCAACCGGCCCCGTCGCATGCGCCGTGACATCGCCGTCCATCGGCCTCGACCACGAGATGGCCGATCTCGGCCGCCGCGCCGACGGTTCCACGGTAGATCTCACCACCGATCACGATCCCGCCACCTATGCCGGTTCCGAGGGTCAGCATCACGGCGTTGGCCGCTCCACGCGCAACCCCGAAACGATGCTCGGCGAGCATTGCGCAGTTCGCATCGTTGTCCATGGTCACCGGAAGGGTTATCCGCTCCGCGACCAGTTCACCC
>CAIUSP010000008.1 GCA_903901855.1 uncultured bacterium
AGATCCCGAGGAAGATCTCGTTCAAGAGCTGAAGGATGCCTCCCGCCTCGCGCTCGATCGAATCGTAGGTGCCCAGCCCGAGGACCACCGCGTTGGCGAGGATCACGCCGAAGATCGTCATCTGGAAGGCTCGCGACTCGGAAATCGCCTTGCAGCGCTCCGCGAACGAGGCAGAGGCGGAAACGGGGGACTGGCCTGTCTCCGGCGTCGTGGTCACGAGGCCTAAATCTACCTGCCAGGGGCCACCGGCCCAATCGATGCGGCCGTTACTCCTTGGACTTGAGACCCTGTTCTTCGACCTCGGTCTGGCCGAGAGCCTTCTTCCGCCGACTGTATGCCTCCCAGACGCTGGTGATGACTGCTACTGCCCCTCCGACGATCGCCCAGTACCACCAGGGCATTTCCAGCCCGAATAATCCAGCCATCACCCCGACCACGAGGCCAACCGCGAGGGACACGACGATCAGGACGAGCCCGGTCCTGACGCTCATCGCTTGGAGCCTCCCTTCCGGTGGAGCCACTTCCAGAAGGCCTCTTCTACCTCGGTACTCTTCACTCGCGTGACCCTATCAGAGGGTTCCGGGCGTGTCATGGGTCCTCTCAATGGGCCGAAGTGCCGGAGGTGAGTCGTCCCCCAACGACGGATCCAGATCGCATCGGGGTGGGCCGGAGATGCCTATTGGCCGGAGTGGGTGATCAAGCCCTCAGGTGCTTCATCGGCCGCCTCGAGGGAAGCCTTCCATAGCGGGGGCGGGATTCGAACCCGCGACCTTCGGGTTATGAGCCCGACGAGCTACCAGACTGCTCCACCCCGCGTCGCAAACCGGATTCTAGCAGCGGCATCTGGATCGCCCTCGCAGAAGGACAGGCAACATAGATGGTTCGGTTTTCGGTGCGGTATCGTGCGAACGGCTTCGAGAGCAGGGTCCCGGGATTCCAAGAGCACGAAAGGTGAGGATGCAGCAGACGACGGCGGCTGGATTACGTGCATCGCTCGTGGCACCGGCGATGCTCGCTGCCTTCTTCCTCCTCGCCGGCCTTGCCGTTCCCTCCGTCGCCTCCGCAAAGTTCAGCGTGGGCGAGTTCGAGTGGTTCAAGTGCAACAAGCAGACGCCGAGCCTTCGGTGTGGGGTCATCGTGCTCCCTCGTGACTACTCCAAGCCCAACGGCAAGAAGGTCGCTCTCGTTGCAGCCAAGGCGCCTGCCACCGGAAAGAGGAAGGGAACCATCTTCTACAACCCGGGAGGACCCGGTTCTTCCGGGGTGCAACAAGTCCTCGGTGGTGTCGCCTCTAATCTTCCTGCCTCAATCAGGCGCCACTTCGACTTCGTCTCGTGGGATCCCAGGGGAGTCGGTCAATCCCGACCCTCGATCGAAGGATGCAAGGCAGTGGGGGGCGAAATCGAGACGATCCCCGAGATCGGTATTCCGACCAGATCCCAATGGCTTTCGTATCTCGCAGAGGCTCGGGCCCAGCAACGACAGCTCGGACTCCAGTGTCTGCCGAAGAACCTCGGGATCGCCCGACACATGGGGACCAACGACGTCGTCCGCGATCTGAACATGATGCGGAAGGCCGTTGGAGACAGGAAGCTCACCTATTGGGGTGCGAGCTACGGGACCCGGATCGGTTACGTATACGCACTTCGCTATCCCCAGAGACTCCGTGCGATCCTCCTCGACGGCAGCGTGGACCCACGGAGGGGATGGAGGGAGTTCGCCCGCGTCAGGCCCCAGGCAACCGACCGAGCCCTCGAGGTAATGGCGAGGCCACGGGTTAGGCCGGCCTTCGCCGAAGACATCCTCGCAACGAGGGACGACCTGAGAGTCAATGGGCCGATAACCGTGGAGGCAGGAAGGTTCGACCAATGGACCTTCGAGGCCTTCGTGGGTCAGAACTTGTTTGCTCAGTTCCAGTGGACCAATATCCAGGAATTGATCGATGCGATCAATCAGGTGCGTGGGACGAGCAGATCGGTCAAGCGGGCGAGGGGAGTAGTCCAACGGGCATACGAGCAAGTAAGGGATCGCCCCCTCTACCCATGGATCGTCACCCCCAGAGCGGGCAATCCGACAGCGAACGCTCTGCTGACCAACCGGATCATCAACTACCTCGACTACGCCGACGGAAACATCCCGGGAGATGTCGCCCGTGAGATCTTCCTCGGCAACGTGCGAAACCACCCCTTCTTCGCATTCAACACCGCAGGAACGGTGGCCAACTCTGCGGGGATCGGTTCGCTGAAGCGAGACCCGGTGCCACTGACCAGCACGCCCCGTTTCGCACGGATCGCACGGGAGATCAAGAACGTCCTCATCTCCGGTTCGACCGGCGACGGTGCAACGCCTGCACCCTGGACGGCGCAGATGGCAGCCTCCTTCCCCCGGGCGGCGGTCATCCGCTTCAACGGCTGGCAACACGTCAACTGGATGGCGATCCAATCTGCATGCGTCAACGACGCGATCACCCGCTTCATCCTCACCACCAAGAGGCCTGATCCGAAGCGACCGTCAGTTTGCCCCTTCGCTCCACCTGCTCCACCGCTGGCGCCCTAGAGCAGCTCAGGCCCGCGAGTTGCGCCTGGCCATCACGTAGGCGAATCCGCTGCCGGTGAAGTACATGAAGATCGCGTAGACAGCAGCGGGAATCATCAACTCGTCGTTGATCATCCCGGCCACCACGATCGCAACCGTTCCGTTGTGAATACCAAGCTCCATCGCGATCGCAGTCGACTGCCTCTCTGAAAGACGGGCAAGGCGCGCGATCGTGAATGAAAGAGTCATCGCGACACTGTTCAGCAGGAGGGCACCGCCAGCAACCCGCCAGAAGTTCTCCCTGATCAGGTCCAGCTCTGAAAGTACCGCAGCCAACACCACCCCGAAGAAGAGTCCGATCGAGACCTTCATGAAGGTCGGCTGAAACCTGTCGACCCACTCCGGAGAACGCGACCTCACGGACATCCCGATGCTGAGGGGCAAGACGGTGATCAAGAAGGTCCTCAACACGACGATCGGCATGTTCACGTCCTCGAGTGACTTGCCGGCATCGAAGTACTCGTTGGCGAGTGTGAGGAAGAGCGGGATGGTGATGACCGAGCAGACGCTCGAGATCGCGGTCATGGTGACCGAGAGCGCCGTTTCCCCCTTGGCGAGATGGGTGAACATGGTCGCGAGCGTGCCGCCAGGCGACGCCCCGAGCAAGACCAGCCCCAATGCCATCGCCGGATCGAGGTTCAGCAGATCGGCGATCAGGAACGCCAAAAGAGGCGAGATCAGGACGAGGTTCACCAACCCGATCGACACCCCTCTCGGGAACACGAACACCCTGCGGAAGTCCTCGATGGTGAGCCCGAGGCCGAGGGTGAACATGATCACCGCGAGCGCGGCCGGCAGCACTACGTCGATGATCAAACCCTTTCCCTCCTACTCGCTCCAACTACTCCTCGGACCTCGGATGATGCGAGAAGTATCCGTGCTACGCCGTGCGACCCGGGGACTGCGTAGCCGTGATTGCCCCACGAGAGCGAAACGACCGCCTGCGAGCAGGCGGTCGTTTGCCAAGCCAGACCTCTCACGATCGCCTATGGAAGCGTCCCGTCCCAGCCGTTCGCGTAACACGGCGCCGCGCCACAAGGATCTATGACGGTGCCGAGTTCGAGGAAATCGGCGATCTGCTGCCGGGCCTGGACTGAGCGCCGCGGGTATCCGTGTGGATCTTTCCCGTAACCGTCTGTCTCACGGGGAGGCAGGTTGCCGAACGGAGCGACCCCGGTTCCACCAGTCACGCCCAGCGGACCGCCGTCCCAATAGACCAGGGCAGATCCTGCATGTGGGCTATCGCCGTTCCACTGGGTCATCAGCGCGTACGGGTCGCTGGCCCAATGTCTCCCGGCATAGACCCCCGGCGTCCTGACCACCCCTCCTACCGTCCGCGTCTGGATCTCCGCGGTGAGATTGGAGACCTGGTGGTCACCGTATGCGACCTGCATGAGCAGTCGCTTGGCCGGAGTGTTCGGGAGCGGGTTCGAGGTGATGTGATTCGCGTATCCGTTGGTCTCACCCCGATCCCAAAGCATCTGGAGCATCGACATCCACTGGGGTCGCTGCCGCAGATTCGGGTAACTCTCATAGAGCGTCGTCGCGTACTCGTCGAAGTCGACGCTGCGCTGCAGGAGGGTGGAGTAGTTCATCCCGCCCACCCCGAGTGCACCTCGGGTGATGTCCGGGGAAACGGCAACCAGGGATCCGCCCATGACCGCCCCCTGACTGATCCCGTAGTAGTAGAGCTTGTCGGTGTCGATCACCGGCTGCGTGTTTGCAGGTGTGGTATCGCTCGGATCGGCAGGGTTGAGCTGGAAGGCCTCATTCGAGCTGAAGCCCTGAGGATGGAACATCGCCCGCCCGAGCATCATCGCGTTGACGAAACCCTGTTGGATCCGGTCGAACGTCTTCGACAGCTGAGAGAGGTCATAGAGCGAAGCGAGGATCACCGACAGGTCCTCGTTGGCGAAGCCCTGCCAGTCCGTGGCACAGAACATGTATCCGTGCTCTTCTGCGAGATCCGCGATTCCGGTGCCGCTCACCTGCGAAAGCGTTCCCAGCAGGCCATGCCCGTACAGCGAGGGCTTGACGTTGTTCAGGGTCCCACCCTCCACCGCAGCTCTCGGGATCTCGCAGCGGAAGGGTACGCTGGTCGTAGTCGGGTTCGACAGATTCGGCATGGTCGCGGTGGCCGAAGCGAACTTGAACTTCCCGCCCGGCGCACACTCACTGGATGCCCCCGGATCCGGATTGTCCAGATAACAGGGGACGTTGGTGATGTTGCCCTCGATTCTCCGCAGGATGTTGCTGTTCTGTTCGACCGTGAAGTTCGTCGTGCCGGTGACGGTGAAGCTGGGCGAACTCCCCTGAATCTGACCATCGCCCATGCTGGTGTCGCCGAGGCGCGAGAAGGCGTCGTTGCGCATAGCCAGGACTCGCTCGCTGATGGATCGGCGACTGGCTGTGGTGAAGTCCCAGGCGAGGTAGAGACTCTTGCGGGAGATACCGGCCTTGGTCGCCACCCCGATGATCGACTCCATCTTGCCGCGGCGAGCCTCGACCACCTTGTTCTTGGTCTTGATCCGATCGCGGTAGACACGGAAGGCGTTGGATGCGCGGATCGCACCTCCAGTTGCGTTCTTCATGTTCCGCAGCGCCACTACGTAGCGGGTTCCCTCGTCGAAGTTCCGGGTCGGTCGGATGATCAGGTGCCGATCGTCGTTCGATGTCGCGATCTGGTCGAGCTCCGCGAAGACCGGATGGCGCTGACCGGTACGGGCGTTGATCACGACAACCGGCTGAGTGGCGCGAGAGTAGTCGGCGATATTGGTAACCGGAACTATCCCAGTGGCATCGAACGCCGCTTGAGAGTCCATGCCCTTGACGTGGACGACTATCGCCTGTCCCGGGCTGAACCCGTCGTTGCGGTTGTAATCGACCGGATCGATCGGGGTGTCAGGGTCGGCGAAGAAGTCGCCGCCACTGCCGGGCGTCACACCTGTGTTGACGGCCATGGATGCCTTGTTCAGGTTGATCCTGAGCTTCGTGGCGGTCTTCTTGTCCGCACGCGTGAAGAAGTTGTTCGGCCAGGGCTGCAGACAGACGCTCGGATCGAGCCAGTCACAGCGGTTGGCGTTGGGGGTCGCAATCGCGGGTGCGCGCTTGACCTCGGCGGTCCGATCCGCAACCGCTCGATCGAGAGACACCGCAGCAGCCAGCGCCATCGCAACCAATCCGGCACCTGCCAACGCTAGACGAATCCTCCAGACGGAACTACCGGCAAAGCCTGAGCGCACGCGCACGAGATCCCCTCTCTCCTAGTTTTCCCTGGCCCGCTCCCCAGCGGGCACCACGAATCTAACACAGGAGGGCGCCACAACCTACCGGCATAGCCCACTCGATCCACGGTCTCGGGGCCTACGCTCGGTTACGAAAGATCCCCTCGGCAGCGGCAGGACTACCATCGCAACGGTGAGTCCTCCTCCCCGTGCCACGCCACCTCGAGATGACGAGACCGTCGCTGTGGTCGATCTGGGCACGAACTCGACTCGCCTTCTGGTCGCCCGACGCGGTCAGGATGGCCTCGTGGAGTTGCGCCGAGAGAGCACCGTAACCTCGCTCGGCAGTGGAGTCGACCTGACCGGCTCTCTGTCGGCGGAGGCGATGGAGCGGACCTGCGCGGTGATTGCCGAATACCGTGAGATCTGGACCGCGATGGATGCCCGAAAGGTGCTCGCGAGCGCAACCAGCGCGGTGCGCGATGCCGACAACGGCGAGGCCTTCGTCGCGGAGATCAGGGAGCGTTTCGATCTGGATGCCAGGATCCTTAGCGGCAACGAGGAGGCCAAACTCGTATTCAGGGGCGCAACGGCCGAAGACACGGACGCTGGTGTCGAGAGGACACTGGTCGTAGATATCGGAGGAGGTTCGACCGAGATCGTGATCGGTGCGGGTGCGGGTGCGGACGCCGGCTTCCACACCTCCCTTCAGGCCGGAGTACTCAGGCACTCCGAGCGACACCTCATCTCTGATCCTCCGAACCCGGAGGAGTTGGAGAACCTCGCCAACGAGATCTTCTCCACCGTCCAGACAGCGACTGAGCAAGCGGATTCAGGTGGAATCGCGAGGGCGATTGCGGTTGCCGGAACGCCAGCCGCTCTGGCTGCGATCGAGCGTGGCGAGCCCAACCCCGATCGAGCCGACATCCATGGAGCGCTCCTCGGTCTCGAGACCATCCAGCGATCGCTGTCTCGCCTCTCGGCCATGTCTCATGCCGAACGGGCAGAGGTTCCGGGGCTACGGGCCGACCGCGCACCCTTCATCGTCGCGGGCACTGTGATCCTGATCCAGATCATGCGCGCCTTCGGGGTCGAGGAAGTCGAAGTCTCCGAGTCAGACCTGATGCACGGCCTCGCCCTCGAGGCGTTCGCCTCTTAGGGCGCAGGCGAAAGAGCGACACGCACAGCACTGGGTCCGAAGCCCGGACGACTCGTGCAGGTGCCGATGTCGTTCAGATGGGAGAGGAACACGGACAGGCAGGAGGCGATCGAGCGCTGGCCGTAGGCATTCGGGTGCAACGACTCTCTCTTCTCTCCCCCGCAACACGGAACCAGAAAGCGGAACCACTCGGCTCGCTCTTCCGCTGGACCAGAGCCCGAAACGAGATCGGAGCCGGTCTCACACAAGCGGTGCCCATCGAATGCACCCGTCAGATCGAGAAAGCGTGCTCCATGCGCCAAGGCGAGTCTTTTCAGGTTTCGGTTCAAGGTCGAGACCAGATCATCGTTCGCCCAGTCCGAATCAGCGTCGGTGAACGGACACCCGCCGGGCAGCAGCCTTCGGACCGACGACTCGAGGTAGCGATAATCCCGGCCTGGAGGAATTGGAGATCCGTAGCCGTGAATGATGAACTCCCAACTGGATCTCCGATAGCCAGCGTTCTGCATGGCCCTGGTCACGGAGGCGATTGCCATCTCGACCCGTTCCTTGAATATCGGCAACCGTCTGGCGAGCGCAATGGCGCCAGCGCGTCGACAGCCTCCCCGTTGAGATTTGAACCACGCCTCAGTGCAGTCCGCGACCAGATCCGAGAAGCCGACATCGTTGGCGCCGACGGCGAGGATCACGAGCGATACCCGCTGGTGTGCGGCGACCGCCCTCAAGCGATCGGCTTGTGGCGCCAGCCCGGATGCCGGGCCATGCTCGGGAGGCAGGTAGATGTCGCGCGCGATGGCCCCGGAGCAGGCGAGGTTCACTCCCCGCGAAAAGGAGCGCGCGAGGATCTCTACTGGAGCTGTGTCCGAACGGTGGCAGTCTGCGGTAGGTCCATTGCGATAGACGCCCCCCGGTCTGATCTGGCATCCCCACCATTTCCTGATGCAGAGTCGATCGGTTCCGTGAGCAGATGCGCCCCCTCCCCTGGCGTTGCCGAGCCACCGGCCGGCCTCACCCGAGACGAAGCTGTCCCCGAGAGCGACTACTGCACCGACCGCGGGGGTGGCCGAATCGGCACGTCCAACCGCCGAGTATGAGATCACCGCCAGGCTTACCGCCAAGCACAGCAGGGGTGCCCATCTACGTCTGATTCCTGTCCGTCTCCGCATCTGCATCAGTCAAGCCGCAAGATCCAGCAGGTACAGCACCTCTGAGCGCCCCAGGGCGGACGAAAGCGTTACGAAACGGAGACGCTAGGCAAGATTCGCTCGGCGTGGATACGCCACCTCCGGGTCGCACAGCACGTTGACCAAGGCCGGCTTACCCGAGGCGAAAGCCCTCTCGAGGGCGGGGCGGAGTTCATCCGGCGAACGCACCAGCTCGCCGTGACATCCGAGCGCTCCGACCACCTCGTCGTAGCGCGTTTCGGGCCGCAATTCGGCGGCGACCGAGTAGCCGTAGAGGAACTTCATCGGGTGATGTTCGAGGCCCCAGATCCCGTTGTTCCCCATCACGGCCACCACCGGCAGGTCGTGTCTCGCCATCGTGTCGAACTCCATCGCGGAAAAACCGAACGCTCCGTCTCCCATCAACAGGCAGACCTGCCTGTCGGGGTGGGCGAGCTTGGCTCCGATCGCTTGACCTGGTCCAGCACCGAGACATCCGTACGGCCCGGGGTCCATCCAACAGCCTGGCTGCCAGGTCTCCATCACCCTGCCGGCGAAGCTGACGAAGTCCCCGCCGTCTCCCACCACGATTGCGTCGCGATCGAGGAAGTCGAGCAACTCGCGGTAGATCCGCATGGGATGGAGAGGCGCTCTCTCGTCCTCGAACATCTCTGCCTCCTCCGCGACCTTCTCCGTCTCGATACCTCGCAGGGAGTCCACCCATGCGGTCGTTGCGCCCGAGCCCGAGCCCGCCGCCTCCCGGATATCTGTCAGGGATGCCGCGATGTCACCGACCAACGCGAGATCCGGCTGCCGTGCCTTCTCTAGGCCCATCGGCGCCACATCGAGATGGATCAGCTTGGTCTCTTCCCCGAACGAACCACCGAACCCGAGCCTGAAGTCGAGCGGGACTCCGATCACCAGAGCGACGTCGGCCTCTTTCAGCGCGGCGCTTCGCGACCGGCTGAAGAAGAGTTCGTGATCGGGAGGCAGACAGCCCCTGCCCATCCCGTTCAGGAAGACAGGAATCCCGAGCGCCTCGACCAGTTCGCGAAGCTCGCCCTCTGCGTGCCCCCAGTAGAGGTTCGAGCCCGCCATCACCGCGGGTCGCTCGGCGTTCGCGAGCAAGGCAGCCGCCTGATCCACTCCCTCTGCGGCAGTGGCCGCAACCGGAGGCGGGTCCGGTGTCTCGGCCTCCGCCTCCATGAAGACGACGTCCAGCGGGTAGTCGACGAAGGTCGGACCGAGTGGAGGCGTGGCGGCGATGTCGATCGCGCCAGCGGTAACCGCCGGTATGGAGGCCGGGTCACGCACGGTCTCGGCAGACTTGACCAACGGCTCGACGAACGGGATGTGATCGATCTCCTGAAGCGATCCGGATCCCCACCGCATCTCGGGCGCTCGGCCCCCGAGGACCACGATCGGCACACCATCTGCCTGAGCCGAGGCGATCGCGCTCATGCCGTTGGTCACGCCGCAGCCCGCGGTCAGCGCGGCGACCCCCGGCTCTCGAAGTGCCTTTGCCCAGCCGATTGCGGCAAAGGTCGCGGCCTGCTCGTGCCGGAAGTCGACGATCTCTATTCCCTCCTCTTTGCAGCCGTCGTAGATCGAGAAGAGGTGACCACCCGACAACGAGAAGAGCTTGCTCACACCGCGGGCCTTGAGGGCCCGGGCGACCAGCCTGCCACCGTGCGGGGTCGTGACATCCTGGGCGGAGGTGGCCTCTCCGGTCTCGGGCGGACTCGACATTACGCTCGCGAGGCTACCGCTCAGCCGGGTAGCGTGTATCCACCGGGGGCTGGAGGAGCCGACTGTCCAAGCCCTCCGCCGGGAGAACGTCTCCCCAGACCCTCACCGGGCTGCTGGGGTCGGCCGAGCCCGCCGGGTTGCGGAGCGCCCAGCGGATCGCCCACATCATCGCCCGGCTGGGTTTCGACCGCGTACGGGACCACAGGCGCGTATATCTCCATCGACCGACCGGTTCCCTTGATCTCTCGGTCGCCACGAGACACCACCTCGATCGTCTCCGACAGCAGAACCCGCGTGTCTCCCGTGATCAGCACCTGGTCACCGGTCTCTCGCGTCATCTCCTCCACACGGGAAGCGACGTTCACTGCGTCCCCGATCACGCTGAACGCGAGCCGACCAGCGCCTCCGATCGATCCCACCACGACCGTCCCCGAGTTGACCCCGACCTTGACGCTGAAACCACCGGGCTTGCGGCTGTTGACCGTACGCGCGATCTCCACTGCGCACTGCACGGCGCGGTCGGCATGATCCTGGGTTCTCTCTGGCGCGCCGAACACGGCAAGCAATCCGTCACCGATGAACTGATCGACGTGACCGCGATGCCTCGAGATGATGGGAACCACGCACTCGTACAGCTCATTCAACCGCGAGACGATCTGAGGAGCCGAAGCCGAGGCTGCGGTGGCAGCGAAGTTCTCCACGTCGCAGAAGAGCAGCGAGACCTCCGCCTCGGCTCCCTCGGGGTCGTAGTCCTGGCGGATGATGTAGTTCGCCACGTCTTCGTCCAGGTAGGTGCCGAATGCCTCGCGCAATCGTTCGCGCTCCGCCAGTCCGTCGATCATCTGGTTGAACGCCGAGGAGAGCTCTCCGAACTCGTCAGCGGTCGTGACCGGAACGTGCTCGTCGAAGCGACCCTGACGGATCCGCTCCGTGGCGGCCTCGAGATCCTCGATCGGTCTCAGGATCGATCGAGATAAGAGGATCGTCAACTCCAGGCTGATCGTGAACGAGACGACGAGAGCTATGAGGACGTCCAGGCCGAGCGAGGCGGTGCTGCCGCCCTCCGAGGTGAGCGCCGCAACCGTCATGCCGGTGATCACGTTGATCAATGGGAGGCTCGCCAGCAGTTTGACCCGAAGGGGGATGTCCGGCCGCTCGATCCGGACGGGCTCGGTCAAACCCTCGTTGATGTCGTAGAGGATCGGCCGCATCGCCACCTCGAGCGCGAGGTAGTGGAGGATCGCGGCGTAACCCACCACGATCAACGAGACGAGCAGCAGCGGGAAGACCGCGTACCAACTGAGACCCAACAGGACCACCGCGAGGATGGCGAGCGGGAGCGTTATGGCGACCGGTACGAAGAAGTCGCGCCGGACCAACTGGGTGGGGAGGTCCACGGCGGCGGTCCATGCGGCGGCGGTCGAATCGGCAGTGTGGTCGCCGCGCAGATATCTGGTGACCGGGTGGAGTCGACGAAGCACTCTGGCCAACACGGCGACGACGGCGAGCGCCGTCAAGGCGAGTGCCGAGGCAAGGATGATCGGACCGTTCTCCGGGCCAGGGTTGTAATAGAAGCTGAAGAGCGCCAAGGCACCCAGGACGACCGGGAAGGCCACGAGCATCTCCGCGGTCACGAAGACCCTCGGGTACCAGGAGCCGAGTCGGCGATAGAGCCAGTTGAGCGGATGGGACATCGTTCTCTGATTGTGGCGCAGTAAGCGGGCGACGATGGAGTTTCGAACCGAGATTGCAGCACCCCCACCCATACGCACCGCACGAGCACGACTAGCATCTGGGCTGCCCGGGTGGACAAATTGGCAAAGTCAGCGGCCTTAAAAGCCGCGGCCCGAAAGGGCATTGCGGGTTCGAGTCCCGCTCCGGGCACCTGCCCTCGCACCGGCATGAAGAGGCGTGAGTTCCGTATCGGTAGGAGATCGTTAAGCCACCTTTACGGGGTGTTTATGCGGAACCTTGAGGCTTAGACCGTGTTCTCATAACGAGGACACAGGAAAGGAGAGTCCACTCCCGTCATGGAAGCCTCAACACTCACATATGCAGGTAAGCGTGGCCTACTGTCCCGGCCGTCTCCCCTTCTGCGGCTCGAGAGCGACGAGAACCTCGTCGCCCTGACCCGTGAGGGACATCAGTCGGCATTCGAAACGCTGGTCTCCCGTTATCAGGGCCGGCTGCTCGGATTCTGCCGTCAGATGCTTCGCTCGACCGAAGATGCCGAAGATGTCCTGCAGGAGGTCTTCGTCGCCGCCTACAACGCGATGATCGCCGACGAGCGTCCGATCAACGTCAAACCCTGGCTCTACCGGATCGCCCGTAACCGCTCCCTCAACCACCTGCGTAAGCCCGTGGCCGACGGTCAGGACTCGATGGATATGCACAGCTTCATGAACGGAGTCTCGGCCTACGAGAATGTCGAGCATCGTGAGGAGTTCCGCAACGTGATCTCCGACGTCAGCCGCTTGCCCGAGACCCAGCGCACTGCCTTGCTGCTGCGTGAGATGGATGCAATGAGCTACAGCGAAATCGCTCAGGCGATGGACACGACCATTCCGGGTGTCAAGAGCCTGTTGGTCCGCGCTCGCATCGGGCTCGCGGAGTGCAGTGAGTCGAGGGGACTCAGCTGCGAGGAGGTCCGCGTTGACCTCGCCGAGGCCGCCGAGGGAATCCAGCGACTCTCCGGTCCTGTCCGGAAGCACGTCAAGTCCTGCGAGAGCTGCACCGCTTTCCGCAAGCAGCTCCGCTCCGACTCGAGGGCGCTTGCTGCAGCCCTCCCGATCGCTCCAATGATCCTGCTCAAGGGCAAGATCGCAGCGTTGCTCAGCGGGATCGGCAGTGGCGGCGGCGCAGGGTCGATCGGCGGCGCAGGGGTAGTTTCGATAGGTGGCTCAGGTGCGGCAGGCGGAATCAGCGCTGTCGGTGCCGCGGTCGGAAGCAAGGCGGCTGCGGGGATAGCAACCGCTGCTCTGCTCACGGCAGGTGCGGTTGGTATCGAACACGAGGTGAACGCCGACCGGAACTCAGGCAAGCAGAGTGGAACCGTCGTCGAGAAGCAGAAGACCGAGGTGCCCGCAGCGCCGGCGATAGCTACCGCTGAGGCCGCGGCAGCAGTCGAATCTCCGGTCGTCGAGAGCGAGGAGCCTGCCATCACTGGTGACCCCGCCTCCACCACTGGCGAGACGAACGCCGTTGCCGACGGTGAGACCCCCTCCAGCGGCGGGTTCAGCGACACGGGTGACTACGTTCCCGGTGCCACCACTCCGGATCCAGTCACGCCAGAGCCAGAGGTACCCCTGCCTTCGCCTCCCGCTGACGAAGCTCCAGAGCCTGACCAGGCTGTCGACTCGGCTCCGATCTCCTAGAGCTCCAGGGATTCACTGGGTGCGAGGACCTCGACCTTCGATGAGGTCGCGGACTCGACATCCTTCTTGAAGGCCTCTGCGTCGGTTTCGATCGGCGGGAAGGTGTTGTAGTGAACCGGGATCACGATTCCCGCCCCGAGCAGCTCCGCGGCGACCACGGCATCGTGACGATCCATCGTGTAGTGACCTCCGATCGGAATCAAAGCAACGTCCGGCGGAGTGCGTTCGGCGATCAACTTGAGATCACCGAATAGACAGGTATCACCGAGGTGGTAGACGGTCTTGCCTCCGAGGTTCACGACCAGGCCGGCTGCCGCTCCTATCACCGTCCCGGGCGTGGGGCTGAAAGGACGATCGCTGCTGCCGGGGACCGTGCTCGTGTGGAAGGCCTGGACCATCTTGACCCAGCCCCAGTCGTACTCGACCGTTCCCCCCAGGTTTGGATCGGCACAATCCTCGATCCCCTCCTCGCCGAGCACGTTCGACAGCTCGGCGATCGCCAGAAAAGATGCTCCGGTTCGCTTGCCGACCGCGACTGCGTCGGCGTAATGGTCGAGGTGCGCGTGGGTGAGCAGGACATGCGTTGGGTCTACCTCCTCTACGCTGACCTTGGCGACCGGATTGTTCGGTGCGAGGAACGGGTCGATCAGCACCTTCGTGTCGCCTTCGTTCAACATCACCGTCGAGTGTCCGATGTAATCGAGTCTCACTTCTCTCCTCCTCCAGAGTCCGTCTTTTCCAGTTCACGTGCGAGTGACCATCCGATCGCTGCGCCGATCATGGTGGCGATTCTCGCTTCTTCTGCGAGCAACGTGCGGACAGCGGTCAGCCGCTCGTCCTGATCGGGGAGCGTGGCGACCCGAAGTACCTCCGAGTCGTGCGATTCGTCGAACCAGCCGCCAGCGGCGAGGGCCTCGCCGAGGATCCGCTGAATCTGGGGGGCAGCCTGCGAGATAACCCTCTCCGCCTCCTGCACGGATTCTGCCCCGGAAAGAGACTCCACGGCTGCGACTACCTGCTCCTCTGTGTACTCACCGCTCACGGAGCCAAGATAGACCCGATCAGCGTCGAACGGCTCCGGACCGGGCGGACGCGAGGCCCAGCAGCACGCCGATAATCGCTCCGATCACGGCGCCCGACAGCCCGACCAGGATGCTCGCCGGCTCGATCACGACCGAGAGCAGAACCAGTACCGCAGCGCAGACCGCAGCACCGATCAGATCCACCTCGCCTCCGGACTCGCGTCGGAATTCCACCGCCCGGATGACCGCCCAGGCGCTGAGGAGCCCGAGAGCCACCGCATTGCCCCCCCACGCCACGGCTACGTCGCCAGCGCCGAAGGCGTCTCCGACCCAGATCCCCAACAAGAGCCCTAGCGAACCGCAGGCGAGGATGACCAGAGCTGTGGCGGGGGTACCAGCCCGCGACTCGACGGAGATCCCGAAGATCAGGATCCCGCAGGCACAGACGAACAGGTACCCGACGTCGTCGTAAACGAACGGAGCCATGAGATACCTCCACCACTCGGCCCCCGCTACCGGGCCGGCGATCCCGCCCAGTTCGACCGGTCCGACATCGCCGGCCTCGGCCACCAGCAGGAGGACCACCGAAGCCGCCACGGTGAGGATCGAGGCCCAGGGCCGCCCGAACTCGATTCGCGGAAGCGTGATCCTCGGTCGGCGCCTTAGGCGAGTCACTTTCGGAGGCTCGCTCTGCGGCGAGTCCTTGGGTGTTATCTCGTCGCCCCGGCGCTCCAGCTCCGGAGCACGTTGGCGAAGCCGGGCGCCGCAGTACGGACACTCGGTTACGAACGCGCTTACCTCGGCGCCGCACTTGCCGCATACGAGATTCGAATCGGGCGCGCTCACGAATTGAGCATAGACGCGGAGGGTTCACTCGAAGTCGCGTTCGCCCACCGGTTGACCTCATAGAGAACCCGGGCGAGTTCGCGCCCGCGCCCGGTGAGGCTGTA
>CAIUSP010000009.1 GCA_903901855.1 uncultured bacterium
GTTGCCTGCGTCGGATCCAGCCTCGGGCTCCGTCAGTCCGAAGGCGCCGAGTTTCGTGCCTGAGCAGAGATCCGGCAGCCACTCCTGCTTTTGATCCTCGTTGCCGAACATCGCGATCATCCCCGCGCCGAGAGAGGTGTGGGCCGCCACGGTGATCGCCACCGATGCGTCTATGCGTGAGATCTCCTCGACCGCAAGCGCGTAGGAGAGGACATCGCCTCCGCCTCCGCCGTGCTCGACCGGGTGCGGGATACCCATGATCCCGAGCTCGCCGAGCTTTTCGACGATCTCGTACGGAAAGCGTTTTTCGCGGTCGAGCTCCTCTGCTACTGGAGCGATCTCCTGACGTGCGAAATCCCTCACGGTGTCGCGGAGGAGGCGCTGTTCGTCGGTCAGGCCGAAGTCCACTCGATCAGCCCTGCTTCGAGGCGAGGTCCCGGGCGAGGTCGACCAGCAACCTGACGCCGTAGCCGGTGGGGCCGCTGCCCACGTAATCGCGACCTACATCCCAGGCGGTGCCAGCGATATCGAGATGTACCCAGGGGGTATCTCCGACGAACTCCTCCAGGAACTCTGCGGCGTAGATCGTTCCGGCCTTGCCCTTGCTCGAGGCGTTGGTCAGATCTGCCTCTTTGCCCTTCGTCAGTTCCTTGAACTCCGGGTGCAGCGGGAGGCGCCATGCGATCTCACCGGTCCTGCGACCGGCGGTTTCGACCTCGGCCGCCAGGGTGTCGTCATTCGAGATCAGTGCGGCGTAGGTCGAGCCGAGTGCCACCAACACGGCTCCGGTCAGGGTTGCGAGATCGACGATCCGGTCGGCGCCCTGCTCTACCGAGTAGGCGAGGGCGTCGGCGAGGATCAGACGGCCCTCGGCGTCGGTGTTGTTCACCTCGACCGTCTTTCCGTTGAGCTGGGTGATGATGTCGCCCGGCTTGACCGCGGTGCCGCTCGGCATGTTCTCGGTCGAGGGGATCACGCAGAGCACCGAGATCGGGAGACCCAGCTCAGCGATCGCTCCTGTGGCCTCCAGCGCAGCCGAGGCGCCGGACATGTCCATCTTCATCTCCTCCATGCCGCGCGAGGGCTTGATCGAGATTCCGCCGCTGTCGAAGGTCACGCCTTTGCCGACGATCCCGAGCGTCTCTCCGGACCCGGTGTGGCGGAGCACGATCAGCTTCGGTTCCTCCGCGCTACCACTCGAAACCGCCACGAGGCCACCCATGCCGAGTCTCTCCATGTCATCCCGGTCGAGTACATCGCAGCTGAGAGAGGGGTGGAGGCGAGCGAGCTCTTGGGCTCGTTCAGCCAGATAAGACGGCGTGACCACATTCGAAGGCAGCTGCTGCAGCTCGCGAGCCTGATTCGCCGCAAGAGCAGAGACCCTTGCCGTTTCAGCCTCGGTACGCATGGCGTCATCGACCTCTCCGCCGACCGAGATGACCAGGCGCTCGATCCCCTTGCTCTCGTCGGAGTTTTCGTCGCTCGCGCTCTTGTAGCGGTCGAATCGGTAGTCAGCCAGGATGGTGCCGGCGATGATGTCGGCTACAGCCAGTCGACTGCCCTCATCTGAGCCCTTGACCGGAAGGCGCCAGGCGATCGTGCTGCACTTCCAGCGTTTGGCCTCGCGTGCAGCGAGGGCCGCCGCCACCCTCAGGCGCTCACCGTCGAGCCCTTCGAGGTCGCCCAGACCGACTATCGCGAGCCGCTCGGGGCCACCGTCTGACTCTGGCCGCAGCAGCGTGACCGCCTTGAAAGAGGTCTTTGCATCGTCGGCTCCGGGGACCTGGGCGAACTCCTTCGGCACTGCCGCCTCGGCGTCGGTTCGCGGCAGCACATGCAGGTCCGCGTCGATCTCGGCCAGAGGTGTCTGTGTCAGTTCAACCTGCACGATTGGGTGAGGATAGTCATAGTGGCCATCTCATCTAGCATCGCCTGCACGAGGCAGGCTGGCCGCAATCGAAAAGCTCAGGAAGGTGACGATGTCGAAGACCGTGATTCTCTCCACAGCACGCACTCCTTTCGGAAAGATGGGTGGCTCTCTGTCCACCGTCGATGCGACGGGGCTCGGCGCAACCGCCATCCGGGAAGCGCTTTCGCGCTCGGGAGTGGAGGCCGAAGAGGTCGAAGGCGTCGTATTCGGGCAGGTGCTGCAGGCGGGACAGGGCCAGATTCCCTCGCGCCAGACCCAGATCGCTGCTGGTATCCCCAAGGAGGTCCCCTCCGAGACGATCAACAAGGTTTGCGCCTCGGGTATGCGCTCGATCGGCCTGTCGGATCAGGCGGTCAGGGCTGGGGATCTCTCGGTTGGAGTAGCTGGAGGCATGGAGTCGATGAGCCTCGCTCCCTACCTACTGCCCGGCGCCAGATTCGGCTTCAGGATGGGCGACGTCGATGCCGTCGACGCGATGACCTACGACGGCCTCACCAATCCTTTTTCGGGCAAGCAGATGATGCCCGAGGCCGAGGAGGTGGGAGCAGAGTTGGAGATTTCCCGACCGGATCTCGACGCCTGGGCCGAGCGCTCTCATCGTCTGGCACATGCCGCAGTCGAGGCCGGCTACATGGCCGAGGAGATCGCTCCGGTCACCGTCAGCTCTCGGAAGGGCGACACGGTGGTCGAAGTGGACGAGGCGATCAGGCCCGAGACGACTCTCGAGGTGCTCGCTGGCCTGAAGTCGATCGGAGGTGACGACGGAACGCACACCGCCGGCAACGCGCCGGGGGTGAATGACGGCGCTGCGGCTGTCGTAGTTGCATCCGATGAGTGGGCAGCGGAGAAGGGGCACGAGGCGTTGGCGACCGTGGTCGCCTATGGACAGGTTGCCGATGACTTCCCGTATCTGGCGAGGACCCCGGCCAAAGCCGCAGAGGCAGCGTTGGCCAAGATCGGCAAGGAGCCAGCCGACGTAGATCTCTGGGAGATCAACGAGGCGTTCGCCTCCGTTGCGCTCAACTCGGTGCGGATGCTCGATATCGATCCCGAAAAGGTCAATGTCAACGGTGGCGCGATCGCTCTGGGTCATCCGATCGGAGCTTCCGGTGCCCGGATCGTCGGCGCTTTGATCCATGAGCTCCGTCGCCGTGGCGGCGGCCTGGGCTGCGCCTCGATCTGTTCCGGAGGCGGACAGGGCGATGCCATTCTGGTCGAAGTCCCAGGAGCCTGAGGGCTCTACCAGCTCGGATCCAGGCCGCCCTGCGGCCTTCTTCGATCTGGACAAAACACTGATCGCCGGCTCTTCGGCGATGGCCTTCGCTGCAGCGGCCCGCAGGAAGGGTTTCGTCAACCGGGCCCAGATCTCCCTCTGGGGCGTCGACCATCTGCGCTATCGGCTCCGCGGCGCCACCGACGAGGAGACTGCCGATGTCTTGAAGGCCGGCAGCGAGATGCTCTCGAAGATGTCCGAGAGGGATCTCAAGAGGATGGGCCCAGAGGTCCTCTCGACCGTTCTCCCTCGGGTTTACCCACGGATGGTCGAGGAGATCCACGCTCATCACGACGCAGGGCGACCGACCTTCATCGTCAGTGCTGCCTCCGACGATCTCGTCTCGCTGCTTGCCCGCGTACTGGGAATGGACGGCGGTATCGGGACCCGCTACGCGGTCGACTCGTCCGGCCGTTACACCGGCGAACTCGATGGACCCTTCGTATACGGAGAGGGCAAGGTGGAGGCGATCACGCGCGTCGCCGAGGTATTGCACCTCGATCTCTCAGAGTCCTGGGCCTACTCGGATTCTGCGAGCGATCTGCCGATGCTCCGAACGGTCGGCAACCCGGTTGCCGTCAACCCCGATTCGCGGCTCGCTAAGGTCGCAAAGGAGGAGGGTTGGAGGGTGATGAGGTTCGAGCGCCTCGGCAGGAGGCTCGCGATCGTCGGAGGTGCGATCGCAGCAGGTGTCGCCGGCGGGGTAGGCCAGCACTTGGCGAACCGCCAGACAGAGCGTGAGATGAAGGCGCACGAGCGGATGAAGAAGATCAAGTACGGCAAGCCTCGCCGGGGTCTTCTCCGAGGCAAGAGCCGCAGGCCTCTGGGCGACCGGATCAGAAGCCGCCTCGGTCGCTGAAACCGGGAGCGCCCTTTGCGTTCAATCTGCGGCAAGCGCCCTAGACTCTCCCTCGATGGCTACCTCACCGGGTTCACGTCGCCGCGCCCATCAGTGGCGCGAAGAGGTCTACGACCAACAGCCTGAGCGCGAAGCGCTGTTCGAGTCGATCTCGGCTCAGCCGGTAGAGCCCCTCTACACCGAGGAGGATCTCGATCAGGAGGCTCTCGATTCGCAGCTCGGCCTACCCGGCGAGTACCCCTTCACCCGCGGCATCTACCCATCGATGTACCGCGGGCGCCTCTGGACGATGCGCCAGTTCGCAGGCTTCGGCACCGCCGAGGAGACCAACGAGCGTTTCCGCTACCTGCTCGACCAGGGGCAGACCGGCCTGTCGACCGCTTTCGACATGCCGACCCTCATGGGGCTCGACTCCGATCACGGCCGAAGTCTCGGCGAGGTCGGAGTGGAAGGGGTCGCGATCGACACGCTCGACGACATGCAGGAGCTGTTCAAGGGGATCCCGCTCGACCAGGTCACCACCTCGATGACGATCAACGCCCCGGCGGCGATCCTGCTCGCCTTCTATGTATGCACCGCGGAGGAGCAAGGCGTGCCGGCCGACAAGCTCGGCGGCACGATCCAGACCGACATCCTCAAGGAGTACATCGCGCAGAAGGAGTGGTGTTTCCCGATCCATCCCGCGCTGCGCTTGGTCGACGACATGGTCGAGTGGTGCACCGCCGAGATGCCCCGATGGCATCCGATCTCGATCTCCGGGTACCACATCAGGGAGGCTGGCTCGACCGCGCAGCAGGAGCTCGCTTTCACCTTGAAGAACGGCTTCACTTATGTAGAGCGGGCGATCGAGCGAGGTCTGGATGTCGACGACTTCGCGCCCCGGCTCTCCTTCTTCTTCAACGCCCACATCGATTTCTTCGAGGAGATCGCCAAGTACCGGGCCGCCCGCAGGATCTGGGCCCGCGAGATGCGCGACACCTACGGCGCCAAGGACCCTAAGTCCCAGATGATGCGATTCCACACCCAGACCGCAGGGGTCTCGTTGACGGCTCAGCAGCCGCTGGTCAACATCATCAGGACCACGATCGAGGCGCTCGCCGGTGTGTTGGGGGGGACCCAGTCACTCCACACCAACTCCTTCGACGAGGCCCTGGCGCTGCCGACCGAGCAGGCTGTGCGTATCGCGCTGCGTACCCAGCAGGTGATCGCGGAGGAGACCGGAGTGGCCAACAGCGTCGATCCGCTCGGGGGATCCTTCATGGTCGAGAAGTTGACCGACGAGATGGAGGCAGCGGCGTATCGCTACTTCGACCGGATCGACGAGCTCGGCGGAATGGTCCCGGCGATCGAGCAGAACTTCCCCCAGCGCGAGATCGCCGACGCCTCCTTCCGTTACCAGCGCGAGGTCGATACCGGCCAGCGCAAGGTGGTGGGCGTCAACGCGTACACCCAGGACGGAGATGACGAAATCCCGACCCTGAGGATCGACCCGGAGCTCGAGCGCAAGCAGGTCGGCAGGGTGGAGGCGGTCAAGTCGGGCCGTGACGCCGCTGCTGTCGAGGCGAGCCTGACCGAGCTGAAGACCGCAGCCGCGACAGATCGCAACCTGATGCCGCTCTTTTGCGACTGCGCCCGCGCCCGTGCGACCGAGGGCGAGATGGTCGATGCCCTGCAGGAGGTCTTCGGGACCTACTCGGAGCAGCCGGTCTTCTAACCTCGCCTTTGCCGATGAGTGAAGACAGCAAGAAGATCAGAGTCGTCGTCGCCAAACCCGGCCTCGACGGACACGATCGAGGGGCGAAGATCATCGCCCGTGCACTTCGCGACGCCGGAATGGAGGTCATCTACACCGGGCTCCATCAGA
>CAIUSP010000010.1 GCA_903901855.1 uncultured bacterium
CCAGGTGAGGCAGCGCAACTCCATCTCCGACAAGTATCGGGGCGGGCGCCGACGACCGAACCCGGCAGCCCCGGCGCGCTACCTTGCAGCGCCTGCAATGAACGCGACTCCACGACATCTGATCACGGGCAGCGAACTGGATAGGGAAGCGCTGACCGGAATCCTCGATCGCGCCGAGGAACTGAAGGCCGGTCGCAGCCAGCGGATCGGCTGCGATTCCCTGCTCGGTCGTTCGGTGGCGCTGGTCTTCGAACTGCCCTCGACCAGGACGAGGGTTTCGTTCGAGGTCGGGGTGGCCGAGCTGGGCGCGCATCCAGTCGTCTTGAGCGGGTCGGCACTGCAGCTGTCTCGCGGTGAGTCGGTCGCCGACACCGCCCGCGTGATGTCTCGCTACGTCGCAGCGATCGTCATCCGTTCGCGCGACGACGCCGATGTGGCGGGCCTCGCCGAGGCCTCCGAGGTACCGGTGGTCAACGCGCTCACCGCTGAGCATCACCCTTGTCAGGCCATCGCCGATCTGCTCACCCTGCGTGAGCGTTTCGGAGATCTGGACGGTCTACGGGTCGCCTTCGTGGGCGACGGCAACAACGTCGCTCGCTCGTTGGCGGTCCTCGGTCGGACCGCAGGCGTCGAGGTCGTGGTCGCATCTCCTGCCGGCTACGAACTCGAGGATGGTCTCTGCGAGACGGTGAGCGACCCTGGCCAAGCTGCCGACGCCGCGGTGGCCGTCTACACGGATGTCTGGGCCAGCATGGGAGACGAGTCCGATGCCGATCGCCGGAATGCCGACTTCGCCGGGTTCCAACTCGACCAGCAGGTGATGTCGAAGGCCCGCGATGACGCGATCGCCCTGCACTGCCTGCCCGCGCATCCGGGGCAGGAGATCTCGGCCGAGGTCCTCTACGGACCGCAGTCTGCGGTCTGGGATCAGGCGGAGAACCGTCTCCACACCCAGAAGGCACTGCTCGAGTACTTGATCGACGCTTAGGCCGAGTCGCCGCCTCAGGCGCCGCCGCCCTAGACTCGCATTCGTTAGTGCTTGGCCCCGTGGTGTAACGGTTAGCACGCCAGGTTTTCAACCTGGTAGCGCGGGTTCGACTCCCGCCGGGGCTACTCGTCGCGAGGTCGGGCGGCTCTAGACTCCGCATTCGTGCTGGAGCAACCCACCAAGCCGCTGACAGGTCCGATCGAGACGATGCGCGACGATCTGTCCGCCGAGCGGCGTGCGCAGGTCTCGTATCCCCCGGGTGAGACCTCCTTCTCGATGAAGCGCACCAATGGCTTCATGACAGAGCCGCTGGAGTTGCTGCTCGACGCCTACGAGAGGTTCGGACCGATCTTCACCATGCGGGTGTTCCACCACAACGTCGTCTTCATGCTCGGACCGGAGGCGAACCACTTCATGCTGGTTTCGAACGCCGACAAGTTCAACTGGCGGGACGGCCACATGCGGGATCTGATCCCGCTGCTCGGCGACGGGCTGTTGACCACCGACGGGACCTATCACCGGATCCACCGAAAGATGATGCTCCCGACCTTCCACTCCGAGCGGATCCGGGCAGCCACCGCGACCATGGAAGACGAGATAGGCAAGGCGGTCGATCGCCTCGAGCCCGATCAGACCTTCGACCTCTACGAATGGACCAAGATGGTCGCCCTGCGGGTTGCGATGCGTGCCTTGTTCGGCCTCGACCCCGACCGGGCCCAGGGCGACGATCTCGACGCCGCGCACGAGTTCGAGACAGCCCTCTCTTTTCACGCCCACAGCGTCCCCGGTCAGCTCGCACGCGGGCCCGGCACTGCCTACAGCCGCCTGCTGAAGGCCCGGAAGCGCCTCGACAGCCTGATCTACTCCGAGATAGACCGCCGCAGGCAGTCAGGCCAGCGCGGGGACGACATCCTCAGCCTGCTTCTCGACACACGCGACGAGGATGGCGATCCGCTGGCCAGCGAGCAGATTCGCAACGAGATGATGACCCTGCTGTTCGCCGGACACGACACCACCGCCTCGACGATCACCTTCCTCTTCTACGAACTAGCCCTGACCCCTGAAGTCCTCGATGCCCCAGGCGTGACGGTGGAGATGCTCAGGGAGGAGGTCCTGCGCAAGTATCCACCTGCCTGGGTGGGACCTCGACGGACCAATCAGCAGTTCGAGTTCGGAGACCACGTGGTGCCCGCCGGTGCGCACTGCCAGTACTCCTCCTGGGTTTCCCACCACCTGCCCGATGTATGGGATGACCCGGCCAGATTCGATCCCTATCGCTTCACCGTCGAGGGGATGGCCGGTTTGCGCAAGGGGCAGTACGTACCGTTCGGCGGCGGCTCGCGCACCTGCATCGGGATGAGGTTCGGTGAGGCGGAGATCGCCATCTTCATCCGCCGGATCCTCGCGCGATTCAGGTTCGAACTCGACCCTGCCTACGAGCTGGTGATCCGTACCGCTCCCACCATCTCCCCGCGCAAGGGGATGCCGATGACCGTGCGTTCGGCCGAACCCGCCGCGGTTCTGGCAAACGCCGAACGACCCGAGGCGGCTCCGGCGAGAGTCTGAGGGAGAGCCGATGCTGCCCGAGATACACATTGGACCGCTCACGCTCCAGACCTTCGGGATCTGTTTCGCTCTTGGGTTCCTCGCGTCCGGCGCGGTGATCTCGCGGCGGTTCCGTGAACTCGGATATCTGCCCGAACGCGCCTGGGAGGCGATCGGCGCCGCGCTGATCGGGGGCCTCATCGGGGCCCGCCTCGACTACCTGATCCAGAACGCAAGCGAGATGGAGGGCGGGATCATCGCCAACCTCTTCACCGGATCTGGTCTGGTCTGGTTCGGAGGACTGATCGGCGGGGCGATCGCGGTGATCCTCTGGGCGAGATGGCGGAAGTGCCTGGGCGACGACCTGATGGGCGCGGTCGCGGTGGCGCTCGCGATCGGTTACTCGATCGGGCGGGTCGGGTGTCAACTCTCGGGCGATGGCGATTACGGCGTGGCGTGGGATGGTCCGTGGGCGATGGCGTATCCCGACGGTGCCGTCCCGATCGACACGCCCGTTCATCCGACCCCTATCTACGAAACCCTGGTTATGGGACTGGTCGCACTCGGTCTGTGGCACCTGCGAAACGCGGTCTCCGGCAAGGCGCTACTCGCGATATATCTGGTGTGCGCCGGACTGGAGCGCCTGCTGGTGGAGCTGATCCGTCGAAACGACGCCGTCCTGCTCGGACTCACCCAGGCTCAGGTGATCGCCTGCGTGATGATCCTCGGTGGTGCCGCCTGGCTCCTCTGGCTGGTCAGAAACGACGGAGCGGGACCGGTCCCCGACTCCGTGCGCGCCGCCGTTTAGGCGCCTTCGGTCTGCCGACCCTCTCGAGCCGCCAGCCACCCGCACCAGAGCGCGAACAACACGATCCCGACCACCACTCCGAGCCAGTGGATTCCGGTCAGAGTCGCGGCGGCGCTCGGTATGCCAGCCACCACCGCGCCGAGGACGCTGATCGGGATCGGGAGCCTCACGATGAGAGCGGTCACCGCGGCGCAGATCAGCCATGCGGCAGGACCAGCCAGCCAGCCCCAGCTCTCGAAGAAGTCGTGAGAGAGGCTCAGGCCGAGCGCGACACCGAGTGTCGCCACCAGCACCAGTTGCAGCAGTCCGGCCATGACCGCCGTCCTCGAGTCGACTCGCTTCGCCACGGCCGAGGGCTCAGTAACCGTGACCGGTGTGCGGACGCTTCGGGCCGGGGGCCGGACCGTGCTCGGTCAGGTGAGCGATCGAGTCATCGATATCGCTCGCCAACTTGTCGACCAGTTCGCGGGTCTGGTTGATCTTGACCAGGATCCGCATCACCTCGATCGAGTCATTGCCGGGTGGCAGGTGGTAGGCGGGCACGACCCATGCCCGACGGCGCGCAAGCTCGCCAACCAGGTCGGCTCCGGTGAAGGGTGAGTCGTCGGTGACCTTTGCGATCACCAGAGGGAGCATCTCGCCGCTGCCTGCGATCTCGAGGAACTCCGCATTCCTCACCTTCTGGCGCAGCACTTCGGCGTTCTTGTCCATCGCACCGATCATCGCGGTGTAGCCCTCCCGGCCGAGCCGCAGGAACAGGAAGTACTGGGCCAGCAGCATGCTCGAGCCCGTGGAGAAGTTGAGGGTGAAGGTCGCATCGCGCTGTCCGAGGTAGTCCTCGTAGAAGACGAGATCCTCTGGAAGCTGGTCGTCGTCGCGGAAGATCAGCCAGCCGAGCCCCGGATAGGTCATCCCGAACTTGTGGCCCGAGGCGTTGATCGACTTGACCCGCTCGATACGGAAGTCCCAGGCGAAGTCGGGGCTGGAGAAGGGGAAGACGAACCCTCCGCTTGCGCCGTCGATGTGCATCGGGACGTCGTGCCCCTCCTTCTCCTCGTACTGGTCGAGGAACTTCGCGATCCCCTCCACGTCGTCGCACTCGCCGGTGAAGGTGGTTCCGACGATGGCGACCACCCCGATCGTGTTCTCGTCGACCTGTCCTTCTACCTCGTCCGGCCCGATCACGAACTTGCCCTCCGGGAGGTCTATCGCGCGGGGCTCGACGTCGAAGTAGCGGCAGAACTTGTCCCAGACCACGTGCGCGTCCTTGCCATAGACGAGGTTGGGTTTGGTGGTGTCCTTCCCGGCCTTCTCCCGCGCGGCTCGCCAGCGCCACTTCATCGCCAACGCGCCGAGCATCACGGCCTCGGAGGAGCCTGCGCAGCGTGCCCCCGGTGCCACCGGCTCGCCGGGGCCGTTGAAGAGGTTGTGGATCATCCGCAGACAGCGCTTCTCCACCTCGGCCGTCTGCGGGTACTCGGCGTGATCGATGTAGTTGCGGTGGAGGTTCTCCATGATCACCTCGCGCGCCTCTGGCTCCATCCAGGTAGTGACGAAGGTCGCGAGGTTGCGATCGGGATCGTGATCCAGCACCACCTCGGCTCGAACCGCGTTGGCCGCCGCGCGTGGAGGGATCCCGCTGGCCGGGAAGAGGCGGTCTTCCGGGGGACTGGTGATGAAGTCCAGTCCCCGCATTCCGAATGCCTCGCTCTCCTTCGCAGCCATCGGGCGATGCTAGGCAAATTGCCGCGCACAGGACTACTTGCCTGCGGCACGATCCGCGATCAGCCCTCATAATGCGCTCCAGCGGGCGGTTAGCTCAGTTGGGAGAGCACCTCCCTTACAAGGAGGGGGTCACTGGTTCGAGCCCAGTACCGCCCATTGCCGCGGATCGAATCGTGGCCGAATGAACCCGATCGATGCAACGTTGGTCGCGGCCAAGCAGGAAACTCCGTTTCAGCCGAGCCCCAGCCCTCTGACGCCCTCCTCGCCCCAGCCGAGGTGGTGGGCCAGCTCGTGCCTGACAGTTCGCTCTACCTGGGCACGCAGCAGCACTGGACTCCCGCCGAAGTCGCGAGTCAATGTGTCTTCGAAGATCACGATGTGATCCGGGTAGGTATCCCTGGCCACGGTGGCCCCGACGTAGAGGCCGTAGGCGCCGTACTTGTAACCCTCTCTCGAGACCGTCACCGGCACCTTTTCCAAGGCTTCCTGGAATTCCTGGGGCAGGTCATCCAGCGCCGCGATAACCAACTCGTCGAACGCCGAGGGTGGGCCGGTCGGCGCCGGGAGCTGAGCCAAGAGCTCGCTCCGGTCGACGATCTTCCGCCATTCGTTTTCGGGAATTTCCTCGCCGATCATCCTCGTCGCCACCCAGGCCATCGCCAAGGTAAGGAGGACGGCGCCGAGTAATACGAGCAAGAGAGTCGGGACCCCAGAGAAAGATGGGGGATCGATCAGCAGCCAAACGCAGGAACCGACCAGCAGCAAGAAGACCACCGGGCGCAGCGCGCGCCAGAGTGTGTCGCTCCAACCCTCTTCGCCAGGGGTTTCCATTCCTCGCATGATTACGGGCGGCTGCGCTGTTTGCGATTCCTGCTTCGCCCTCGGACTCGACTCGCAGGCACGGAACTTACGCACACCGTGAGTGTTCAGAATGTGAGGGCCTTCACGTGTCCGGGATGAACCGGAGCGCAGGGCGATCTTCCTTGAACAGATTGCGAATTGACATCAGCAGATCCGCCCGGCTGGCTCCGATGCTGGCGGCCACTGTGCTGCTGGCGCTGGCTCTTCTCGCTTTCGGGCGGGCGGAAGCGTTGGCATCGCCGGTGGTCGGCAAGTCACTGACCAAGGAGAGTCCGCGCGAGGTCAAGAAGTACTGGACGGTAGAGCGCATGCAGGCCGCGACTCCAGCGGCAGTCGACTCCTCGGATGTCCCTGCTCCCGGTGACCCTCTGCCCGCTGTCGCGAAGGGTGAGCCGACCATCGTCCCGTCGCAGGGGATCACCGGACCTAACCGACTCAGCTCGATCGTCTCGAATCCGACCGCGCTGCCCAACCGTCTCCACGGAAAGGTCTTCTTCCAGGCGCGCAACTTCAACGGGGTCTGGGTGAACTACGTCTGTTCCGGAACCGTGGTCAACTCGCCATCCAAGCGGGTCGTGTTCACGGCCGGCCACTGCGTGTTCCAAGACTTCTGGTCCCGGCGGGTGGTCTTCGTCCCCGGGTACTACACACCTGATCCAACCTTCGAGAACCCAGATCCCAGTCCCGTCAGGCCCTTCGGCGAGTTCGCCGCCAAGCGCATCACCGCTCCCGCGCGCTGGGTCAAGAACGAGTGGTCGAGGCCCTCCTACGCCTTGAGCTACGACGTCGGAGCGATGGTGCTCAAGGGGCTCACCCCGGTCCAGACCGCGATCGGCGGTGCCAGAGGGATCGCCTTCAACGTGGGACGCGGCAGGGAGTACACGGCCTATGGCTATCCGGCGGGATTCCCCTTCGACGGCCAGTCACTGGTCACCTGCACAGGAACCTTCGGCGGGCGCGATCCCGGGACCTTCAGCCCCTCTCCCGGATGGATCCCCTGCGACATGACCGGTGGGTCTTCGGGCGGTGGATGGATCTTCGACAACGAGTTCCTCAACTCGGTCAACAGCTACGGCTACGGCAACTCCCCGACGAGGATCTACGGGCCCTACTTCGGCAACGTGATCAAGCGCCTCTACACCTCGGTCAAGAACGGCTGATACCACCCACTGCTCCCCGCCCGGCAACGCTCATCGGCCGCCTGCGCTACCGTCCCTGATGTTGTGGAAGGTCGCAAAGAGACCTTCCGAGATGTGTGTGTTTAGGAGTTCGAGTTTTCGCACTTCCTTACGCACCAAGCTGCTTAGGAGGTAGCGAAATGCCGGAAGGCACAGTGAAGTGGTTCAGCAACGAGAAGGGATACGGGTTCATCACGCCGGAAGACGGCAGCAAGGACCTGTTCGTCCATTTCTCCTCCATCGAGGGTGACGGTTACCGTTCGCTCGACGACGGAGTACGCGTGAGTTACGAGCCGGAGGAGGGTCCCAAGGGTCCCGTCGCCGTCAACGTTCAGACGATCGCGGGCTAGCGGGGCCACAGCCCCTGGGGGCGTAGCTCAGCTGGTTAGAGCGCCGGCCTGTCACGCCGGAGGTCGCGGGTTCGAGTCCCGTCGCTCCCGTTCGTGGTGGCAGATGCCCGCCACCTGTCCGAAACGTCACCCAAAGGCGGTCGGGGCTTCAGCCCCGACCGCCTTTGTCGTTAGAACATCATTCGTGGACCGTTCCCCTGATCGCCGGAGGAGACCCCGGCTCGCGACGGTCCTGACCGCCGCGGTTTGCTGCTCGGCTTTCGTGATGCCGACGGGAGCCCTCGCCTCGGAACCTGCCGACCAACCTCCGTTCGACGGGGGTGACGCTGGAACGCTGGTCGAGCGCTCCGTCACTGCGACGCCTGCGGGCTTCCGGCTCGATGCGTCGCAGGCGATCGGGATCGCCACCCGCACGAAAGCCGGGCGTGAGGCGGAGGCCGAATACGGTCCTTTGAGCGCCGAGGTTGCCACCGTCGGCCGCAACTGGCAGGTGACTTTCGTGGGATCGGATGAATCGCCTCGGGCGCTGGTCCTGGTGGATGACCGGAGCGGGCGGGTGATCGAGCAGTGGACCGGCTGGCAGGTCGAGACACGCCTCGCGCGCGGGTACCCGGGTGCGGTCGGCGGGATAGTCGGTTCCTGGTGGATCTGGATACCCCTGTGTCTTCTCTTCGTCGCCCCGTTCGTGAACCTGCGCAGGCCGTTACAGATTCGGCACCTGGACCTCGCTGCACTGCTCGCCTTCAGCATCTCCTTCTACTTCTTCGCCCGCGGCCGGATCGACATCTCTGTTCCGCTGGTCTACCCACTCCTCGCCTATCTCTTCGTGCGCCTCGTCTGGATCGGATTCGGACGCACCCGCAGCGCACCACCCCCTGCAGGAGAGGGCAATGTCCTCTTTCGCCCACGATTGCTGGAGGCGGGGATCGCGCTGCTTGTGATCGGTTACGTGCTGGTCACGATCCTCGCTGCCAAGGTGATCGATGTCGGTTTCGCCAGCGTGATCGGCGCTCACCTGATCGCCACCGGCGAGTCGCTGTATGGGGTCGCGTCCTCCAGCGGACAGCCGCTGCTGGTCGATGTCTACGGCCCGGTGAACTACCTCGCGTACCTGCCGTTCGAGCGGATCTTCCTCTGGAATGGGCTCGACTGGGACTCGCTGCCAGCCGCGAGAGTCGCGTCGCTGATCTTCACGCTCGGAACCGCCGCCTGCCTCTACGGGCTCGGCAGACAGGTCGCCGGGGCAGCAAAGGCCCGGGCTCACATGGGTGGTCTGGCGCTGGCGTTCGCCTGGCTGGCGTTCCCGTTCACCCTCCTCTCGGTCGCATCGTCGTTCAACGATTCGCTGGTCTCCCTCCTCGTCACGGCGAGCCTCCTCGCCCTCGCTTCGGCGCCCGGGAGAGGCGCGCTCACCGCTCTTGCAGGCCTGACCAAGTACGGCCCCCTGGCCATCGCCCCGTTGATGGCAGCTGGCACTGGAGAGCGACGAGCGAGGTCACTGTTGCCGTTCCTGCTGGCCTTCGCCGCAGTTGCGGCGCTCGTCACCATCCCCTTGATCCCGGATGGGGGGATACGAGAGGTCTACGACCGCTCTCTCGGCTACCAAGCCGGTAGAGGCTCACCGTTCAGCGTCTGGGGTCAGGACCCCTCTCTCGGATTCCTGCAGACCGCGGCGAGGGTGTTCGCAGTGCTGTTCGCGCTGTCTCTCTACTTCTTCCCTCGACGCAGACAGCCTCTGCAGGTCGCGGCGCTCGCCTCGGCTGCGCTGATCGCCCTCGAGGTCTGCGCGATGCACTGGTTCTACCCCTACCTGCTCTGGCTGCTGCCGGGGGCGCTGGTGGCCTTCCTGCTGCTCGGAACTAGGGCGGACGAAGCGCCCGCCAGCGACTAGCGCTTCGACCACTCACCCCAGCGGAATCCGGTCTCGCCCGGTTCAGGAGGAAGTGGGCTCAACGGGTGCCCGGGCTTGGTGGGCTCGGAGTTATAGACGCTGGGTGCTGTGTCGTTCGGCGTGTCGGGGTGGAAGATCGACGCCAGGTACTGGATCTGACCCCGGCCCGGCCCCAGCTCCCACTGTCCGCCGCCGTAGGCCCCTATTCCGTGGGCCGCGCAGTAGTCGTAGGCGGCGAAGAGCTCGCTGAGCGGCCCGAACCGTGACGGCTTGATATTCACCATCTTCGGCTTCCAGGGCCGCGACTCGATATCGGCCACAGAGTTGATCGGCGCGTCCCAGGTGATCCGGTCGGCGACAGGATCGAGCAGAGGCCTGGTCTCTTCGTTCACGTCCGGATCCTCGAGCCAAGCTGTCGGAAACGCCTCGATCAGCTTGGCGTAGAGCACTGGATCGGTCTCCACATCCACCGGAGTGCCCGAGTACTGACCTTTGAGATCGAGTGAGTCGATAGCGCCGGTGGCCACCAGGGCGGCGATCAGCTCGTCGGTCCAGTCGTTGGTGGGATCGAGTTTGAATCGGAGGTGGGGGTAGACGGCGAGGCGCTCCTGGAGGGGCTCGATGCTGGATGGTTGTTCACTGCCCATCGGCGAGAGCCTCATCGAACAGACGAAGTCGATCGGGTCCATCTCCCGGCCGAGCACCTCGAACAGCGTCGTGCCCGCCTGCCTGAGGGCGAGATCCAGCGCCGCGCTCTCGAACGCCCAGCGGCGGTATCTGACCGAGGCCTCGTTCATCGCGGGCGAGGGGAACAGGTCGAGGCCGTCGAGCAGCGCAGAGAAGCTGCCGATCGTGTGCTTGCCAGACAGATCCAGAGTCGCTCCCTCGCCCTGGAGAGCGATGTGGTCGAGCGCGTCGTAGGTGACGTCCTCTCCGATTCCCTGCTGTCCGCCGCCCTCCAGCCTGATCACGGTCGAGAGCCGCTCGAAGTCGCTGTTCGGCATGGTGAACTCGAGACCTTCCAGCGCGTACCCGTCGACCGTCAACGGGAGGTTTTCGATCTTCGAGTAGAGGTTGGTCGCCATTGCGCTCAGGCTAGGCGATGGAGGTATGCAGCGAGGCGAGGCCCCCGCTCAGGAGCAGGGATTCCTGATCTTGCAGATCCGCCGGGTCTCGAGCAGGGAATCGATCGAACCGGGATGGGCCCAGTAGAGGTAGGCGCGAACATCTGCCTTGAGGCCCGCGAGCGTGCACTTGCTGGCCGATCCGACGCTGACGCTCTTCACCGGCATGTCGGCGTTCTCGTTCGGAGTGGTGGAGAAGGAGATCTCCCCGGCGAGCGCTTCGGTAACTCCGCGGGGAGGGACCGGGATCTTCTTCTTGCGGATCACCTTGCCCTTGGCATTGCGGATCTTCTTGATCTTGGGCGGAGGGAAGTACTGGTCCAGCAGGCTCCGCATCGCGACTCCGTAACCGCTCTGGTCGGAGTTGCTGCAGAAGCCCTGAGACTGGACTATCTGGAACCCACGACGGTTCTCCTTGCGGGTGAAGTTGGTGCGGTCGGTGGTCTTGCCAAGCATTCCGTAGTCCCACCCCGGGTACCAGGCCGGAACGACGCCGGTCCGGAGCCCCGGCTCGCCCACCTGATCGGCCGAGTACTGCCCCACGCGATGCAGACGCCTGGCGATGCGATCGCGTGAGGCGGTGAAGTCCTCGGTCCACGACGGGATCGATCGATGTATCGACTGCGCCTGCGCCCAGTCCATCGACTCCCAGTCGAGCGAGATTCCCCAGACCGAGGGGTCGTGGGCGAGTGCGTAGCTGTAGCCCCTGCGGTTGGGATCGAGATGCAGACCGTTCAAGGCGATGATCCTGTTGCAGGGGAACTCGGTCGAGATCCGACGGACGATCTCCGCCCAGATCTCCGGCGTCGATCCCTTGAAGCGGGTGTTGACCAGGAAGATGTCCTGGTCACGCAGTTGCTTGCGAACCTTCTTGGCGTACTCGGTGACGTTCTCCGGCTGGTTGACCCGCAGGATCATCGTGTAGCTCTTGGCGCCGCTCGCGGCGGGTGCGAGCGTCTTGGGTACCTCTTCGCACTTGTTTCCGGCTGCCACCGCGGCCTGCCCGCGTGCAGGTTCGCCTAGCTGCCCCAGACTGATCACAGCCAGAGCGAAGGCGGCCGCGAGCGCGACCTTCGGTGTCGAAGAAACGGAGAGCTTCATCGGTTCGGTTACCCGTAGACAGCCTACGAGCAAACTTCGGCGTCCCTGCAGACGCACCTGCAGGGTAGCGGTCCCCGGCACCGGCCTCTCGGATGAGCCGCTGAATCCCCTGATCTAGGGGTTTGCGACCACGCGGACCGTCTCCAGCGTCTGGTCTCCCGCTCCTCTGACCTGCCCACCGGCCGAGAGGGTGTCGGTGACGTACTGGATGGTCTCCTGAGTCAACTCCTCGCCCGGTAGGACGTTGGGCACGCCAGGTGGATAGGCGGCGAGCGACTCGGCCGCGATTCGCCCTTCAGCCTTGGCGAAGCTCACCGACTCTTGGGGACCGAGGAAGGCTTCTCGCGGGGTCATCCGCAGGGCGCCCCACGGTGGTGGGGAGGCGAAACGCCTTCGTCGCTCGCGGTCGGCCTCGTCGAGGGCTCCAAGAGCGGCCTCGAGCGACGCCACGAGTCGATCGGCATCGCGTTCGGCATCGCTGCCCATCCCGAACATCGCCTCGACGATGGTCTCGGTGTAGAGCTCCACATTCACATCCGATAGCTCCCTCATCAGATCGGCGACCCGGTGACCGGAGGCACCCGTGCCCCTCACATCCACAGCGAGCCGCACACCGTCCCAGCCGTGCACACTCGGGGCTTCCAGCAGACGCTCGTCGAGTACATCCAACTCGGGGATGACTCTGATCCTCGCCCGAGCATCGTCGACCGCGTCGAGCACCTCACCCAGTAACCGCTCACCCTCGAGAGCCGCGAAGCGCCGGGCACCGTCGAGGGAGACCGAAAGCAGCGAACTCGGGCTGGTCGTCTCGAGCATGGTGAGACAGCGATTGATCAGGTCGTCTCCGATCAGCGAATCGTGTCCGCGGTGGAGGATCGCCGATTGTCCGAGGCTGCCGACGATCTTGTGGGTGCTGGAGAGGACGAGGTCGGCTCCGCAGGCAAGGGCTCCTTCGGGAAGACGCGAGCTGAAGTAGAGGTGGGCGCCCCAGGCCTCGTCCACCAGCAGGGGGACACCCGCGGCGTGGGCTACCGCGGCCAGCGCAGAGATGTCCGCAACCGCGCCGAAATAGGTCGGAGAGACGATCATCACGCCGACCGCTTGGGGATTCTCCGACAGAGCCGTCTCGAGGTTCCCTGGGGTTACGCAATGCGCGATCCCAAGATCTGGGTCGATCTCTGGCTGGACGAAGGTCGGGATCAGTCCCGCCATGATCATCCCGTCGACGGTCGAGGAGTGCACATTGCGCTGGACGATCACCTCCTTGCCGATATGCCCCAACGCGAGGCACCCGACGTGGTTGCCCTGGGAGCCGCCGTGGAGAAGGAACCAGCTCCGCGCCGCGCCCCAGGCGTCCGCAGCGAGATCCTGGGATTGCTGGAATGGGGTTGGCGCCGGGCCGAGATCGATCCCCTTCAGGCCCGCCGAGATGTCGTGCTCCAGCGCGGCCATCCCGATCGCCTCGACCAGCGCGGGATCGGAGGCGATTCCCTTGTGTCCCGGCACGTGCAACCGTGAGGGATCACGCCGGACGTATTCGATCACGGCGTCCAGGTATGGCGCTTGCGTCTGGTCCACGAACCTCACCCTATCCAGCGGTCAGGTTCGCGGTTTACCGATCACTCGGAAGCCGAGTACTCGGAGTACGGGTACCACCACTCCTTGCGTTCCAGCTCGCTCTCGATGTGGATGTGTTTGGTTTCCTGGAACGCCTCGAGGCCCTCGCGACCCAGTTCCCTGCCAAGACCCGACTGCTTGAACCCTCCGAACGGTCCGGCGTCGTTGTCGGTCAGCGGATCGTTGAACCAGACGGTTCCTGCCTTGATCTCCCGCATGCAGCGGAAGATCGTCTTGAGATCCTGGGTGTAGATGTTGGCGCCGAGACCGAACCTGGTCGAGTTTGCGAGATCGATTGCCTCGTCGAGGTTCTTGACGGGAACGATCGGAGCCACAGGTCCGAAGGTCTCCTCGCTGAGCAGCGCGGTGTCGGCGGCCGCTCCTGTGACCACGGCAGGCTCGAAGAAGTGACCGGTCTCGTGTCCTCCCCTGCCACCTCCGCAGACGAGTTCCGCACCCGAGGCGACCGCGGCCTCCACCTGGGCGGTGACCTTCTCCCGCTGCACGGCCGAGGCCATCGGTCCCAGATCCGTGTCAGACGCCCTCGGATCTCCCAGCTTGAGGGTCTTCGCGTGATCGGCGAACGCCTGCAGATAGTCGTCGTAGAGCTCCTCCGCCACATAGAAACGCTCGGCGGAGGTGCAGACCTGACCGGCGTTCAGGAAGGCCGCCCATGCACCACCTCGAGCGGCGACCTCGATTCCTCCGGCCACGTCTGCGCAGACGATGAAGGGATCCTTGCCGCCCATCTCCAGGTTGATTCGCGCAACGCGGTCGATACACGCATGCGCCACCGCCTTGCCGGTCTCTACCGATCCGGTGAAAGCGACGCAGTCGACTCGTTCGTCGCTCGCGAGCGCCGCGCCCACCTCGCCGTCACCGCAGACGAGATTCACCACCCCTTTCGGCAGGACCTCGAGGATCGGAGCCAGCGCGAGGGTGGAGAGCGGGGTCATCTCCGAGGGTTTCGCCACGATCGAGTTGCCTGCGGCTAGCGCCGGTGCGAGCTTCCAGGCGAGCAGGAGCAGTGGGTAGTTCCAGGGGACGATGCACCCCACGACGCCGAGTGGCTCCTTGACCACCATCGCGAGTTGACTCGCCTCGATCGGCGGGATTACCCTACCTGCTGAGTCCCGACCGATCTCCGCGTAGTAGTCGAACGCCGCCGCCACCCAACCGATCTCGTCCCGATTCTCGATCAGTGGCTTGCCGCCCTCGGCGGTCAGTATCTCCGCCAGTTCGTCGGTCGATTTGCGCAGCCTCGCGGCGACCTCGTGGAGCAACTCGCCGCGCTCCCACGCGGGCATCGCTGCCCACGCCTTCGATGCTTCGCGGGCAGCGTCGAAGGCCGCATCGAGTTGCTCTGGGGAGGCTGATCCGACGGTTTCGAGAGTCTGCTCGGTGAAGGGATTCTCGACCGCGATCGGCTTCCCCGACCCGGCGACTGACTCACCGTTGATCAGCAGGTTCGTCTCCATGCCCATAGGTCCTAGGGAGTCTGCTTGGTCACTGCGTGTTTGCGGCTCTCGCGCGGGTGCTCCTGCATCGGATCGGGCTCCGGCTCGACCTTCGCCATCTTGTCGGCGCGGTACTGCTGCCAGAGGACGATCGCCATCGCCGCCAGAGCGACCAGGATCAGGATGGTGGCGATCACGTTGACCTCGACCGGGATTCCCCTCTGCGAGGCGCCGAAGATGTAGAGAGGGAAGGTCACGGTGGTCCCGGAGTTGAAATTGGAGATCACGAAGTCGTCGATCAACAGTGCGAACGCAAGCAGCGATCCGGAGATGATCCCGGGGGCGATCAGCGGCAGGGTGACGAGACGGAAGGTCTGGGCCGGCGTGGCACCGAGATCTCTGGCGGCCTCTTCGAGGCTTCGATCGAACCCGATCAGCCGCGAGCGAACCACCACCACCACGAAGCTGATGCAGAACATCACGTGCGCGATCAACAGCGTTACGAAGCCGAGGGGGAATGAGAAGCTGATGAACATCGAGAGCAGTCCCGCACCGATCACCACCTCGGGCGTGGCGAGGGGGATCACGATCAGGAAGTTGGTCGGTTTGCGGCCGTAGAACTCGTAGCGCACCAGCGCGATCGCGATCATCGTCCCAAGCACCGCCGAGATCACGGTCGCCACTGCGGCGAGCTGCAGGCTGGTCACGAGGCTGCTGGTCAGCTCGGGGATTCCGAAGGCGTTGGCCCAGTGCTCGGTGGTGAAGCCGACCCATTCGAAGTTGTAGCGGCCCTGCGGATCGTTGAACGAGAAGACCGCGATCACCACGATCGGGATCAGCATGTAGAGGATCGCCAACCCCGCGAAGATCGGCAGCAGCTTGTCTCCGATCGCGCGCGAGGCCCGCTTGAACGGACTCGCGCCACCCTCGTTGTGGATGCTCGCTGCCTCCATGGTCAGGTCGTGCTCGCTTCGTCGCCCATCAGGGCCTCGGAGCCCGCAAATCGGATGTAGATGACCACGAGAAGGAGGATTATCAGCATCAGGATGAAGGCCAGCGCTGCTGCGGCCGGGTAGTTGCTGGTGACCAGATAGTTGCTCTGGATCACGTTTCCGATCATCGCCTGGTTCCTGCCTCCGAGGAAGTAGGCGTTCACGTAGTCACCGCTCGCCGGGATGAAGGTCAAGAGCGTCCCTGCGACGATCCCCGGCGCGGTGAGCGGGAGGGTCACCTTGAGGAAAGCGGTCTTCGAGGAGGCGTAGAGGTCCTTCGCCGCCTCGATCAGCCTGCGGTCTAGGGTGTCGATGCTGGTGTAGAGGGGAAGGATCATGAACGGCAGGAAGTTGTAGGTGAGCCCGGCGATGACCGAGGCCGGGGTATCGAGGATCCGGCCGTTCGAGGTCAGGCCGATCGAAGCGAGGAACTCGACGAGGGGACTCTGGTCGGTCAGGATCGTCTGCCAGGCGATGGTCCTGATCAGGTAGGTGGTGAAGAAGGGGGCGACCACCAGGAAGAGCAGCAGGTTCCTGTACTTGCCGCCCCGGAACGAGATCGCGTACGAGAGCGGATAGGCGATCAGCAGCGCCAGCAGGGTCGCCACGCCGGCGTAGATGAATGAGCGAAGGAACTGCTGGGAGTAGTCACTCAGTACGTCGGAGTAGTTCGAGAACTGCCAGTTGAAGAAGAAGCCCTCGGTCAGGCTGCCGGTGCGAAGCGAGAGCTCCCCCATGTAGACGAGGGGGATGACGAAGAAGACGACGAGCCAGAGCAGCCCGGGGAACAGCAGCAGATACGGCAGAGCCCGACGACCGCCGCTCACGGGGTAGACCTCGTGAGCGGCGTGATGGTCGTCGACGGCTGCATCTGTGTCAGCGCTTCAGTCCGGTCTGCCTAGCCGGTGATTGCCCGCTCGAAGGCTTGCTCGATCTCCTGCTCATCGGCAGCGTCGAGACTCGGCTGATTCGAGCAATCGGCGGTGTAGGACGCGGACGGGAAGATCAGCTGGTTGTTGGCCAGCTTGGGATTCTTCTTAGCGAGGACCTCCTTGGCACCGTCCACCGGGGTGATGTAGTTCACGTACTCGGCGATGTCCGCCGCTACCTCGGGGTCGTAGACGTAGTTGATCCACTCGAGCGCCGCATTCGGATTCGGCGCGCCGACCGGGATCACCATGTTGTCCGACCAGAGGATGCACCCCTGGGTGGGCATCCGGTACTCGATGTCCGGGTTGTCCGCCTGGAGCTGAACGGCATCTCCTGACCAGCCGATCGCGGCAACTACATCCCCGCGAACCATCGGACCCGCGTAGTCGTTACCGGTGAAGTCCCGGATCTGACCGGACGCTGCGGCGGACTCGATCTTGTCGATCGTCTTCAGCCAGTCCTCTTTGGTGGCATCGTCCGGATTGATCCCATCGGCCTTCATCACAAGCGGCACCGTGTCGCGGAGCTCGGAGAGCATCGTGACCTTGCCCTTGTACTTGGGATCGAACAGATCGTTGATCGAACGGATATCGGGTGCGAGATCCGTACGGACGATCAGTCCGGTCATACCGCTCTGCCACGGCACCGAGAAGGCACGGTCGGGGTCGAATGCAGGCGACTTGAGATCCTCACGCAGATTCGCCTCGACGTTCGGCAGGTCATCCGGCACGCTGAAGTGCTGGAGATAACCCAGGCCGTCCATCCTCGACGCCATCCAGTCAGTCGGCACGATGATGCTGCGGCCTCCCGACTCACCCTGTTCGAGCTGCGGACGGATCTTGCCGAAGAAGCCGGTGTTGTCGTTGTAGTCCTCTACGTACTTGACCTGGACGCCGGTGTCCTTCTCGAAGTTCGAGACGGTCTCCTCGTCGATGTACAGAGGCCAGTTCGAGATGACCAGCGTCCCGCTCGCCTTCGCGTCTCCCTTGGAGACGGTGGTGATCTCTGCATCCGACCCTCCACCTACCGAACCTCCGCACGCAGCGATCACCATCGCGGCACCCAGTCCAGCGGCACCGATGACGACCTTCCTCATGCGATTCCTGCTCGTTGTCTTGTCACTCATGATTCCCCTCTCTTGTTCCTGTTCGATTTCTCTCGAATTCACTTGACGATCGTGGTGTCGCGAACGACGTGCATGTTCTCCGGATCCCAGGCGAGTTTCACCTCAGCACCGGCTTCGGGGAGGGCATCCCGCTCGCGCTCGTTGACGTTCGGGACGAGCACGGTCATCGGTACCTCACCGGGGAGGCGGACCAGGATCTGAGTGGCGGTACCGAGGTAGAGGGAGCTCTCCACTACGCCGTCAACACTCGGGAGACCATCGCCTATGCCGCTGGCGCGGTCGTTGATCAGCAGCTTCTCAGGCCGGACGATCGCGTGACATGAATCGCCCGGGGCAAGCCCCTCGACGCTTCCAACGACGGCTGGCCCGGCCTCCAGCTTGACCTCTCCACCGTCGCCAGCCTTGACTACCTGAGCGGGCATCAGGTTGGACACCCCGATGAACCCAGCCACGAAGGAGGTCGCAGGCCGGTCGTAGACGGTCTCCGGGTCGGCAACCTGCTCGACCCGACCGACGTTCATCACCGCAATCTGGTCACTCATGGTGAGCGCCTCTTCTTGATCGTGGGTGACGTAGACGAAGGTAATTCCGACCTCTTGCTGGATCCGTTTGAGCTCGATCTGCAGACCCTTGCGGAGTTTCAAGTCCAGCGCTCCGAGCGGCTCGTCGAGCAGAAGGACCTTGGGGCGGTTGACCAGGGCTCTGGCCAGCGCGACTCTCTGTTGCTGACCTCCCGAGAGCTGGGCCGGCTTCTTGGACGACTCGCTGGCAAGCCCCACCCGCTCCAGCTCCTCGGTGGCGCGGCTCCTCGATTCGTCCTTCTTCACGCCGCTGCGCTTGAGACCGAACTCGACGTTTTCGAGGACCGTCAGGTGGGGGAAGAGCGCGTAGCTTTGGAACACGGTGTTGGTCGGTCGCTGGTGTGCGGGCAGGCCTGCGACGTTCGAACCCTCGATCAGGACCTCACCGGTGGTGGGCTGCTCGAACCCGGCGATCATCCGCAGGGTGGTGGTCTTGCCGCAGCCGCTCGGACCCAGCAGGGTGAAGAAGTTGCCTCCAGGTATCTCCAGGGACAGGTCGTCTACCGCGACGAACTCGTCGAACTTCTTGGTGACGGCGCGCAGATGGACGCTGTTGCTGGAACCGCCTGGTTTCTCGGTTTTGGCTGCCACTCTCCTGTTCCGAAAAATAGGGCAAATCGCTGTGCAGGGTCGCGCGGACCGTCGTGGACGGGTGTAGCCTTCCTGAAGAGGAGTCGCCCACGGTTTAGCCTGGAGGGTGAAAAACCAGAGATTGGAATCCCGAGAAGTGATTCCAGATCATCGAAGGAGTGAGAAAGATGGCGGAAACCACCGTCAAGGAACGTTCAGGTAGTCAGGCTCGACAGGACGAATTGCAGCAGAAGGCGCTTCGGCACCTCTGGATGCACTTCACCCAGATGGGTCGCTACGACGCGGAGAACCCCATTCCGATTATCGAGAAGGCAGACGGAGCTTACGTCTGGGATATCCACGGCAAGAAGTACCTCGACGGGCTCTCCGGTCTGTTCTGCGTAAACGCAGGTCACGGCCGGACCGAGATCGGGGACGCGATGGCAGCCCAGGTGCGCGAACTCGACTTCGTGACGATCTGGAGTTATGCCCATCCGCGCGTGATCGAGTTGGCCGAGCGACTCGCGCACCTGGCCCCGGGAGATCTGAACCGTTGTTTCTTCACCTCCGGTGGTGCCGAGTCGGTCGAGTCGGCGATCAAGCTCGCCCGCCAGTACCACTTGAAGACCGGCAACACGCGTAAGACCAAGTTCATCGCCCGAGATCTGGCCTACCACGGCACCACGCTCGGCGCCTTGAGCGCCACTGGACTGCCGGGATTCAGGGCTCCGTTCGAGCCACTGGTGCCGGGAGGTTGTCATGCACCGAATACCGACAGCTACCGCTGGCCCGAGGGCCGCGACCCCCTCTGGGCGGCCGAGAAGATCCTCGAGAGGATCGAGTTCGAAGACCCGAGCACCGTCGCCGCGGTGATCCTCGAGCCGGTCCAGAACGCCGGAGGCTCTCTGCCACCGCAGGAGGGTTACTTCCAGAGGGTGCGGGAGATCTGCGACGAGCACGACATCCTGCTGATCTCCGACGAGACGATCTGCGCCTGGGGACGCCTCGGGACGATGTTCGGTTGTCAACGACTCGGCTATCAGCCCGACATCATCACCACGGCGAAGGCCCTGACCTCGGCTTATGCCCCGATGGGCGTCTTGTTGGCTTCAGACAGGATCGCCGAGCCGTTCATGCAGGGGAACGAGATGTTCGGCCACGGCTTCACCTTTGCCGGGCATCCCGTGGCTGCTGCGGCAGCGATGGCGAACCTCGACGTGTTCGAGCGCGAGGACCTGTGCGGTCACGTGATGGAGAAGGAACCGGAGTTCCGCGGGATGCTCGAGAGCCTTCGAGACATACCGATCGTCGGCGATGTCCGCGGAGTCGGGTTCTTCCAGTCGATCGAGATGGTCAAGGATCGCGAGACCAAGGAGACCTTCACCGAGGACGAGTGCAAGTGGCTGCTCCGCGACTATCTCGATGTGGAGCTCTATGAGCGTGCCCTCATCTGCAGGGCGGACGACCGTGGGGAGCCCGTGATCCAGTTGGCGCCCACGCTGATCTGTGACACCGAGCAGTTCGAGGAGATCCACGATGTCCTGAGGCCGGTACTCGAAGAGGCATCGCGTCGCATCGGACTCTAGGCAGCCCGCGCTGAAATCGACCGAAGAGGAGACGAACCGATGAAGGTCGGCGTTCCGACAGAGATCAAGGATCAGGAGTACCGGGTTTCCCTGACTCCGGTCGGTGCGCGTGAGTTGACCGACCGTGGACACGAAGTCCTCGTGCAGGCAGGTGCCGGTGAGGGCAGCGCCATCACCGATGCCGACTACGAGGCACAGGGGGCGAAGATCCTGCCCGACGCGGCCGCCGTCTTCGACGAGGCCGAGTTGGTCCTGGGAGTCAAGGAGCCTCAGCCGGTCGAGGTCGAGATGCTGCGGGAGGGCCAGACCCTTTTCACCTATCTCCACCTCGCCCCCGATCCGGAATTGACCAAGGGCCTCGCTGCGACGGGGGCAACCTGCATCGCGTACGAGACCGTGGAGGGTGCCAACGGTGGCCTACCCCTGCTGGCTCCGATGAGCGAGATCGCGGGCAAGATCGCCACTCAGGCTGGTGCCTTCATGCTCGAGAAGCCTCTCGGGGGACGGGGAATCCTCCTCGGAGGGGTTCCTGGCGTCGCGGCGGCGAACGTGATGGTCATCGGCGCCGGGGCGGTGGGGTTCAACGCTGCCGTGGTTGCGATCGGTATGGGCGCCGACGTCTTCATCTACGACATCTCGATCGACCGGCTGCGGGATGTCGAGACGGTCCTCGGCGAGGGTTGCTCGACGGTCTTCTCCTCGTCGCTCGTGATCGAAGAACACCTCGCCACAGCAGATCTGGTCGTGGGTGCCGTGCTCGTGCCGGGGGCGAAGGCTCCGAACATCGTCACGCGTGAGCACCTCAAGCTGATGAAGCCGGGCGCCGTCCTGGTCGATGTCGCGATCGATCAAGGTGGCTGTTTCGAGACATCGAGGCCGACCACCCACGACGATCCGACCTTCGAGGTCGATGGGGTGATCCACTACTGCGTCGCCAACATGCCGGGCGCCGTCCCGGTGACCTCCACCCGGGCCCTGACCAACGCAACGCTTCCGTATGTGATCGCACTTGCCGATCACGGCGTTGCCGATGCCGCTCAGCGCATGCCGGGGCTGATTCCCGGTATCAATTGCGCAGGAGGAAAGGTCACCTATCAGGCCGTGGCCGAGGCGACAGAAACTGAATACGTGCCCGTCGATCAGGTTCTCGACATCAAGCTCTAGGAGAGGAGATTCAGATGGCAACCACCAAGAAGAAGCCCGCAGCGAGGAGCAACGGCAACAAGAAGTCGGCGTCGCCGCTCAAGCTCAAGAACATGATCAACGGCAAGTTCGTAGCGGCCTCAGGCGGCAAAGCTGATGACGTGATGAACCCCGCCACCGGCGAGGTCATGGCGAAGGGACCGATCTCGTCCAAGCAGGACGTGAATAAGGCCGTCGCCGCCGCCAAGAAGGCGTTCGACGGCTGGTCCACGACCACGCCGAGTGAGCGAGCGCTGGCGATGCTCAGGATCGCCGATGCGATCGAGGAGAACGCCGACGAGATCGCCGACCTAGAGGCAGCCAACGCAGGCAAGCCGAGGCACGATTTCCTCAGCGAGGAGATTCCCTTCATGGCTGACAACCTCCGCTTCTTCGCTGGAGCGGGGCGGTGCCTCGAGGGCAAGTCGGCTGGTGAGTACGCGGAGGGTTACACCTCTTACATCCGGCGGGAGCCGGTCGGCGTGGTCGCCCAGATAACCCCCTGGAACTACCCCCTGATGATGGCGATATGGAAGATCGGTCCGGCGCTGGCGGCTGGTTGCACCCTGGTGCTCAAGCCGGCGGAGACGACTCCGGTGACGACCTTGACCAAACTGGCCGAGATCTGCGCCGAGCACCTCCCACCCGGCGTGGCGAACTTCATCGGTGGCGCGGGTGAGACCGGTGCTGATCTGGTCACCCACAAGGACATCGATCTCGTCTCCCTGACCGGTTCGCCCGAGACGGGCAAGGCGATCGCCCGTGCGGCAGCCGACAGTCTGAAGAAGGTCCACCTCGAGCTCGGCGGCAAGGCGCCCGTGGTGATCTTCGACGATGCCGACATGGATGCTGCGATGGAGACCATCGCCGGTACCGGTTACTTCAACTGCGGCCAAGACTGCACGGCCGCAACCCGAGTGCTCGCCTCGAAGAACGTCTACGACGACGTGGTGGCGGGACTGGCCAAGCAAGCCGGTAACCAGGTGATCGGCGACACCTTCAACAAGAAGACGACGCTCGGACCTCTGAACAGTGAGCGCCAGCGCGAACGGGTCGAGGGATTTCTCGAGCGTGCGCCGAAGGGTGCCGAGATCGTCACCGGTGGCCAGCGTCCGAATAGGCGTGGGTATTACCTCGAGCCTACGGTGGTGGCAGGTCTGAGTCAGAAGGACGAGATGATCCAGGACGAGATCTTCGGTCCTGTGATCACCGTCCAGCCGTTCACCAACGAGCGGAAGGCGATCGAGTGGGCCAATGGCACGCGCTACGGCCTGGCTTCGTCGGTCTGGACCCGCGATGTGGGCCGCGCCTTCCGTGTGTCCAAGGCACTGAGATTCGGCTGCGTCTGGATCAACGACCACATCCCGATCGCATCCGAGATGCCTCACGGCGGGTACAAGCAGTCCGGCTACGGCAAAGACCTGTCGATGTACTCACTCGAGGACTACACCCAGATCAAGCATGTGATGGCGAGCCTGTCTTAGGCGACAGGTTCGACGCTTCGCTCAGGATCGATCGATTTTGGGGCGCGCCCTGCCACGAGCGGGGCGCGTCTTCGTACCCGTGTCTGGCGAACCCGCTGCGCGGTGACGGACCCGCCAGTCCGGTCACCGATCGACGCCAGGGGAGATGCGCGGAGGGTCCTAGAAGTTCTTCGGGTGCCTGGCTACGAAGCCGGCGTTGGAGCGCAGCTGCTTGGCCCACCGCGGGCCCGTTCCTCCGGGCACGACACCGTTGGCTCCGGCGCGAGAGGTGTCCCAGCGGATTCCCGCGATCACCGCATAAGCGTGGCCACCGTTGGCGTAGACCGTGATCCACTTGCCCCTGCCGCGCTGACCCCAACTCATCATCGGGCCGGAGGGCATCGGAGCCGACATCACATCGGCGCCGAGCGGACCCAGCACGGCGGAGACGCAACCGGAGCAGTCACAGCCGCCCATCGGGAGCTTCAGGTTAGTTCGATGACCACCACCCCACACGTAGGGGACGTGGTTGATCCGGTTCGCCACGGCGATTGCGCGGACCACCGCCACGGGCGCGTTCTTCGGCGCGAGGACATCGCCGTTCTTCATGATCTTGGCCTTCCCGGGGGGCCCCGGCAGGGGTTCCTCTCCGGGGATCCCGGTCCCGCCTTCGGCGACTGCATTGGCGGCACCCAGCAGGCAGGCGCAAGCAGCGACCGCAAGGGCAAAGGTGAGCTTCAAGTTCTGTCGTTTGATCTGAGTCATTTCCTTTTTGCCTACGGGGTTAGCTGTCGGGCTGGCGCTAAAGGATTTCGCGCCCCCGCCTACTCACTGATTCGGCGGGCTCGCCCCAAAACCTTGGTTCCCCCGTTCCTCTGGCGAAGTCGCCTGAGGACTCGGCTATGTGCAACGTCGGAAACCCTAGCAAATGTGAGGGACTGCTTGCAGACGGATTCGGCGCTGGGTCCCACTCACGCCTACAAATGACCGAATACGGTCAGTGAAAGAGCCGGATTTTCCGGCACTTCCCGGCCGCTGGGCGCCTGCAGGCAGTAGGTTGGCTGGGCATGGAGATCGAGGGAAAGAGAATCCTGGTCAGCGGGGCAACCGGGGGCCTGGGCGCAGCGGTCTCGCATCGACTCGCCTCGGAGGGGGCCTCGCTGGTTCTCAGCGCGAGGAGCGCCGAAGCGTTGGCGCAATTGGCGGATCAGCTGCCTGGCGGCCCGGCCAGACACACGGTCGTCGAATCCGACCTGACCGAGCCGAATGCGCCTGAGCGTCTGATCGCGGCCTCGGGAGAGCTCGATGGCCTGATCGCAAACGCCGCCCTCCCGGGTACGGGCAGGCTCGAGAGCTTCACCGACGAGCAGCTGCGACGGGCGGTCAGGGTCAATTTCGAGGTGCCGCTGATCATGGCCCGCGAACTCGCACCGCAGCTCGTCTCCCGCGGGGAGGGCCATCTCGTCTTCATGGCTTCGCTCGCCGGCAAGGTCGCTTCGCCTCGTGGGTCGCTCTACTCGTCGACCAAGTTCGGCCTGCGCGGTCTCGCCTTCGGCCTGCGCGAGGACCTGCACCCCGATGGAGTGGGTGTGTCGATCGTCTCCCCGGGGTTCGTCCGCGATGCCGGGATGTTTCACGACACCGGGTCGGAGGCGCCAATGGTGCTCGGCACCACGACGCCGGACAAGGTCGCCGAGGCGGTGTCGAAGGCGATCCGCAGGAACCGTTCGGAGATCACCGTCGCACCGCTGCGTCAACGAATCGCCGCCGAGATCGGTTACCGCCACCCCGAGTGGGCAGGAAGGATCCAACGGGCGGGCGGAGCCGAGGGGATAGTCGGTGAACTCGAGGACCGGCAGGCCGAGAAGCGCTAGCCCCTAGGGCAGTGCCGGAGGCGAGTAGTAACCTTCGGCAATGGAGATGTCCCGCCTCGACAAGGCGATCAACCTGATCGTGATCGTCGTTCCCTTCGTCGGAGTGATCTTCGCGACGGTGATGCTCTGGAATCGCGGTGTGGATGCGATCGATCTCGGCCTCTTCCTCGTCTTCTATGTGTTGACCGGCTTCGGGATCACCGTCGGCTACCACCGCTTGTTCACCCACCGGGCGTTCGCCGCGAAGCCCTGGGTCTCAAACACGCTCGCGGTACTCGGTTCGATGGCGCTCGAGGGGCCGGTGGCCGATTGGGTGGCGGATCACCGAAAGCACCACGCCCATACCGACGTGGAAGGCGATCCCCACAGCCCGCACTTGGGCGAGGGGTCCGGTCTCCGCGGTCTCTTCCATGCTCATCTCGGCTGGATCTTCCACGAGGAGGACCGCGCTGATTCGTCGCGATACGCGAAGGACATCCTCGAGGACCCGTCGCTCTCGCTGATCTCGAGACAGTTCCCTGCCCTCGCGGTGCTGGGAGTGCTGCTGCCCGGACTCCTCGGGTACGCGCTGCACGGGTTCGAGATAGCCGGCTTGCTGACCGGACTGCTCTGGGGCGGTTTGGTCAGGCTGTTCTTCCTCCACCACGTCACCTGGTCGATCAACTCGGTCTGTCACTTCTCGGGAACCCGCCGCTTTCCGCTGGAGGATCACTCGACCAACGTCTTCTGGTTGGCGATTCCGTCTCTGGGCGAGTCCTGGCACCACAATCACCACGCGTTTCCCCGCTCAGCCGAACACGGTCTGCGTCGGTGGGAGCTGGATCCGTCGGCCGCACTGATCCGCCTCCTCGCCAGAGCAGGGCTGGCATGGAACCTGGTCGAGATCTCTCCCGAGAGGCAGAGTCAGCTCGAGGCTGAAGCGATTGTCGACGATGCGGCCTCTGATGATTCTCCGTTACCCGACGCCACCTCGGCTCGGCTGCCTCGTCGGACCAGGGCGTGGCGAGCCTTGCGGGCGCTCGTCCCCAAGAAGCCCGCGACCAAACCCTCCGTGTAGTCGCCGCGCTCGCCTCCGGGCTCGCCCTCCGTCCACCTAAACTGAACCTTGGTCGGTGAGTAACCGACTCGTCCAGATGGATTCCTTCAACGCCAAATCCACGCTCGAAGTCTCTGGAAGCGAGTACTCGATCGCGCGGCTCGACGCGCTCTCGGATCGCTTCGAGGTGGCGCGTCTGCCCTACTGCCTGAAGGTCCTGCTCGAGAACTCGCTCCGGCTCGAGGACGGGACATCCTTCAGCGCTGCCGACGTCGAGGCGATAGCAGGCTGGGATGCCCAGGCCGAGCCCTCGGTCGAGATCCCCTTCCAACCCGCCAGGGTCTTGATGCAGGACTTCACCGGCGTGCCGGCTGTGGTGGACCTGGTTGCCCTGCGGGATGCGATGGAGGATCTCGGGGGCGACCCGGCAGCAGTCAATCCGCTGGTTCCGGTCGATCTGGTGATCGACCACTCGGTCCAAGTCGATGCCTTCGGGACCAACCGGGCCTTTGCTCTCAATGCAGAGCGGGACTACGAGCGCAACGGCGAGCGCTACGCCTTCCTGCGCTGGGGACAGACGGCTTTCGAGAACTTCCGGGTGGTGCCACCCGCTACCGGGATCTGCCACCAGGTGAACCTCGAGTACCTCTCCAAGTGCGTCTGGACCTCGGATCGCTCAGGCGAAACCTGGGCCTATCCCGACACGCTCGTTGGAACCGACTCCCACACCACGATGGTGAACGGGCTCGGCGTGCTCGGCTGGGGGGTAGGCGGAATCGAGGCCGAGGCGGCGATGCTCGGCCAGCCGATCTCGATGTTGCTGCCGCAGGTGGTGGGAGTTCGCCTCGAGGGAGAGCTTCCCGATGGTGCCACCGCAACCGACCTGGTACTCACCGTCACAGAGATGCTCCGTGAACGTGGAGTGGTCGGGAACCTGGTCGAGTTCTTCGGCTCTGGGATCTCGGATCTCTCGTTGGCAGACCGGGCGACGATCGGCAACATGTCGCCCGAGTTCGGCTCCACCTGCGCGATCTTCCCCGTAGACGCGGAAACCCTCCGGTATCTCGAGTTCACGGGGCGGGCCACCGAGGAGATCGAACTCGTCGACGCCTACACGCGAGAGCAGGGTCTCTTCCATTCGCCAGGTGACGCAGAGGCTGAGTACTCGGAAGTGCTCGAACTCGA
>CAIUSP010000011.1 GCA_903901855.1 uncultured bacterium
ACGAAGGCTCCGATCATGCCCGCGTCGACCGCGCCGACTCCACCGGGTGCCAGCGGGAACAGGTTCGCGACCATGCCGAGGAAGAAGCCCTGGACGATCACGCCGAACGGAACCTCGACGTGGAAGGCCTGGAAGCTCGCCCAGAGGATCCCGATGCTCGCTGCCCAGAATCCGATGGCCCCGCTGAAGGCGAGCACCGCGCTCTTCGGGTCATCCGCGAACGCAAGGGCATCGCGCGTGCCCTGGGCGAATGTCGCAGGGGCGGATGCGACCCTCTTCGCGACCTTCGCGAAACGACCCGAGAGAGCCTGCTCTATGCGTCCTTCGATGTCGCCCGGCAGGAGGGCCAGCAGGGCGACGATCAGTATCGCCGCTCCCGCCAGCGCGGCAGGGATGATCGTGGTCGACACCTTCCCTCCACCGGGGAGGACACCGGTCCGCAGCAGGATTCCGAAGATGATCAGCGAGAACATGTAGACGGAGTAGAGGATCACCAGGAATGCGACCATCCGGCCAGCCGCCAATCGTCGCTCCATCCCGGCCTTCCTCAACGCCCAGTAGGTGAGGAATATCCCGCCTGCTCCACCGGCCGAGAAGATCCTCGTAGCCGCCAATCCGGCCATGGTGATCTGGTACGACTCGCGCCAGCGCAGATGGATGATCTTCTCCGCTACCACCCCGCGAAACAGCGCGACATAGGCACCGAACGCCAGGACGTTGAAGGCGAGCGCCACGGCAATCCAGTCGAGATCGCCCCTCTCCATCGTTTGGAACGCGCCCTGGAGTCCGACCAGCCTGGGGAAGAGGACGTAGATGGCGACGGTGAGCGCAACCACCGCGATCACTGTCTGGATGATCCGCTTAGGAGCGGCGAAGAAGTTCGGCTCGGCTTCGGCCAACACCTGCTCCGGTGATTCAGCCGTCATATCGCCGGCGAGTCGCTCCTTCTCGGAAAGATGATCCTCGGACCTCTCCGGTGAAGCGGTCCGCTTCCCTCCTTCGACTGCCTGCTCTTCCGAATCGGCCTTGTGGGGTTCGTCAGGCACCGAAATCACCTACGCGTTGGCGATGTCCTCCAGAGCGCGCAATCGACCGCTGACGAGCTCGGCCACCGGCTCGAAACGGGGGTCCAGGAATCGGACCGCAGCGACCAGAGCGGCGCCCGCGATCAGATCCGTGACGTAGTGCTCCCCCAGGTACACGAGCGCAAAGCCGAGGGTGAGAGCGTAAGTCCAACCGATCGCCCCATCCACCTTCCCGGTTTCGGAAAGGAGGATTGCTGCCATCAGCGCGCTCGCGAAGTGGAGCGACGGCATCGCTGCCCAGGGATTGCCGTCGAAGGTCCCGTAGAGCCGCTCCCACGCCGGCCCCCAGGTGTCTTCTCCGACCTCCACCATGATCCGCCGCACCCGGTCCGGAGTGTGGCCCTCCTGCGATGCCCACCAGGGGGGAGCCGTCGGCACCACCGCGTAACCGATGCAACCGAGGTCGTAGACCGCAGCGGTCTGTCGCGCGGCCCGGGCGAAGGTCTCGGGCCTGCGGGCCATGATCCAGATCAAGGCGCCGTGGGGCCAGAAGAACCACGCCCAATGAGCCCAGGAGAGAGTTTTGTCGAGTGCGTTCCCACGACCGAGACCGGACAGCGCCTCTTGGAGCCTCGTGTTCGGCAACTTCCCTCGCCCGATCACCTTGTCGATCCGGATCGGGTACTGGATCTTGACCCTCCTGCGAAGGGCTTCCGGGTCGTCGTAGGGCAGCTCGTGCGAGACGATGAATGCCCAGCCCTGGAGGAAGTACAGGGCGAGGTCGCGCGCGGGGGTACGCCTCGAGAGGATCGCGAGCGCAGGCGGTCCCGAGGCGACTGCCGCTGCGGTCGCAGCCGGAGGGATCTTGAGCTGCTTGCGAACCAACGGCACGACAGCGGCAGCTCCCAGGGCTGCAAAAGCAGCTCCCCGCACCAGGGGACGCAATCTGGTGCGCTTCGGTGGTGTTCGGTCCGCTCGATACACAGGCGTGGCGAGTATAAGTCGGTAGGTGAGATGTCCGCGCAACCGAGCCGCCGCACGATGACCGAATCGGTCCAGCCGAACCTCGAAGGAAGAAAGCTCGCCGTCACCGGCGCAGGAGGGTTCATCGGGGCGGCGGTTTGCAGGCGGGCTAGTCGGCAAGGAGCCGTGGTGATCGGTTTGGACAGAGATCCGGAGGCCGTAACGAGAGCCCACCTGGCGGGAGCTGCCGAGGTTGTCGAGGGTGATCTGCTCGACTGGGACGCCGTCGCGGCCGCAGTCTCCGGTGCCGACCTGATCGTTCACACGGCCGCCAACGTCCGTGAATGGGGATCCATGGAGGACTTCATCCGGGTCAACGTGAACGGCACGGCCAACGTGCTGGAGGCCGCGTCGAAGGGCGCCCGGGTACTCCACCTCAGTTCGGTCGTGGTCTACGGATACGACGCCCCTGAGACTCAGGACGAGACCGCTTCCCTCAGATCCGTTGGGATTCCCTACGTGGACACCAAGTCCGCCTCGGATCGTCTCGCCCGCGAGCGGGGCGCCGTGGTGATCCGACCGGGTGACGTCTACGGACCGGGTTCGGTCCCCTGGGTAGAGCGGCCGCTGCAGTTGATGCAACGTCGGATCCTCGCCGTCCCTCGGAACTCGTGGATGCTCCCCATCTTCGTCGACGACCTCGTCGAGGCGATCATGCTCGGACTCGAAACCGGTCGTGCCGGAGAGGCCTACACCGCCTGGAGCGGCGAGCGGATCACCTTCGCCGACTACTTCGACCGACTTGCCGTGGCTGCCGGGCTCCCGGCTCCACGGAGGCTCCCCGCCCCGGCCCTCTGGCTGATGGGCGCGCTCGCCGAAGGTGGCGCAAAGCTCATCCGGCGCCCGCCCGCGATCGGACGGTTCGGAGCCACCTTCATCTCACGTTCCGGGGACGTGTCGAACGGGCGACTGAGACAGCAGCTCGGATGGGAGCCCCGCGTCACGATCGACGAGGGAATCGCGCTGAGCGTAGGACCCGGGAATCGGGATGAAGCTACCTCCGTTCACGCCGGAAGGGAATAGCCCTCCGGGGCGGCGGCTAACTTCAACTTGTCGATCGGCAATCAATCGATGTCGGGACGCGAGAGCGTCCGACCTAAGACAAGGAGATCAAGTTGGCAGCAGCCAAGAAGAAGGCAGCGAACATAGGTCCCTCCGGCTGGGCGGCATTCGCCGGTGTGATCCTGTTCGTAGTCGGTGTGTTCAACGTCCTCTACGGACTGGCCGCACTGTTGAATGACAGTCAGGTACTGGTCACGAATGGCTACGACGGTGTGATCATCTGGAATCTGACCACCTGGGGTTGGATACATCTGGTGATCGGCGCAGTCATGGTCGCAACCAGCATCGGGTTGTTCACGGTCAAGGAGTGGGCGCGCGTGATCGCGATCATCTTCTGCGTGCTCAGCGCCATCGCCCACATCGGGTTGATCACCGCCTTCCCGCTGTGGTCGATCCTGATCATCGTCCTCGACGTGTTGGTCATCTACAACCTCACGGTCAAGGGCGGGGAGTTGAAAGCCGCCTAGACGCGGTTGCAGCAGCAGCAATGGTTCCGACCCGCGTCGGTGGGCCCAGAGCGGCTCACCGACGCGGGTCGATTTATTTCTAATCGCATCGCGGCAAAAGCTCAGGGCCCTCGGGATGCCTCACCGACCGCAGCCTGAATAGAATGGTCGCGAATTGCTCGCACCAGATCCCGCCAGCTCAAGCACCGGTTCCGAGATCAATACCCTCTACTGGATCGCTCTTGCGATCGCCGCGGTGTTGATCTTGCTGATCAACGTCGGATTGATCTCGATGCTGGTCCGCGGCCGCGCTTCGAAGGGCAGTAGCCCCGCCGGAACCCGTGCCCGACGTGGTACGACGTTCGCGGTTGGTGGACTGCTCGCGGTTCTCGCGATAGGCGTATTCGTGGTCGGCGTCGTGTTCACCGAGAAAGCAGGGGTCGAGACGACCGCAGCATCAGCCGCTGACAGCGAGAGTCAGATGGACGGGAGCGATACCGAGGCGATGGCTGCGCGAGGCGAGAAGACGCTCCAGATCCTCACCTCCGGTCAGCAGTGGCTCTGGCGCTACCAGTACCCCGATGGCACCTTCTCCTACTACGAACTGGTGCTACCGGTCGGACAGCCGGTCGAGATCGAGCTCGAGTCGACCGACGTACTCCACCGGTGGTGGGTACCCGGCCTGAGTCAGAAGGCTGACGCCGTGCCTGGCAAGACCCACGTGCTCAAGTTCACCCCGGATACCGAAGGGACCTTCGAGGGCGCCTCATATGCCTTCTCGGGCGCCAACTACGCCACCATGAGAACTGTCGTCAGGGTGGTCTCCGAGGACGAGTTCGAGCGTTGGCTCGACGAGCAGGGAGCCGACATAGCCGACGCCCAGAAATGGGTCCAGGATGAGATCGCGGAAAACGGTCCGTACGGCGCAATCGAAGAGGCAGGGGGCGGTCAATGAGCGATCCGATCAGAACCCATCCGGAGATCGCGGTCCAGGGCGTCCAGTCAAAGCGGCCTGGATGGCTGGACTTCGCGACCAGCTCCGATCACAAGGATGTGGGAAGGATCTTCATCGGCGCGGCTCTGGGCTTCCTCGCCCTCGGAGTGGTCGAGTTCTTCCTGATGCGACTCCAGTTGATGCTCCCGGACAACACCCTGATCGCTCCCGTGACCTTCAACCGGTTGCTCTCGGTCTTCGGCGTGACCATGACCTCGCTCTTCGCCCTGCCGCTGGCGATGGGCCTGATCACCTATCTGCTGCCTCTTCAGCTCGGCGCGCGCTCCCTTGCCTTCCCGCGCCTCTCCACGGTGGCGCTATGGCTCTTCCTCTCAGGAGGGGCCATGACCTACGTGTCCTTCTTCTACACACCTCCGGAGGCCGGCCCGATAGCCCTGCCGCCCCTGTCGGGCGATCTCGCCTTCATCGACAACAACGGAACGGATGTCTGGATCGCGGCGGTCGGGCTTTCCACCCTCGGTCTGGTCCTTCAGGCGATCAACGTGATCGTGACCGCCTCGAGAGAACGAGCCCCCGGAATGGCTTGGAGGAGGTTCCCGGTCTTCTCGTTCTCCGGTGTGGTCACCTCCTGGCTCCTGCTCATCGTGGGCCCGGCGATGATCGCGGGGCTGACCATGCTCATCATCGATCGCCACTACGGCGGAGTCTTCTTCAACGCCGGTGAGAGCGGCTCCCCCACCTACTTCGAACACCTGAGCTCGATCTTCACTACCGGCGTCTACCTGATCGTGCTGATCACCGCCATCGGGGTGATCTCCGAGATCTTCCAGACCTTTGCCGGCAGGCCGCTCGCCAACAGGAGGGCGGTGCTCAGATCGCTCGTGGCGATCGCGGTCCTGGGCACGCTGGCCTGGATGCAGAACATGATGTCCGCGGAGATCCGGCCCGGATTCCTCTATGCCGCGATGGCGTTCGCGCTCGCGCTGATCGTTCCGATCGGCATCGTGATCTGGAACTGGTTCGGCGTCCTCGCCGGAGGCTCGATCAAGATGCGGGCGCCCGTCGTGTATGCGATCGGAGCGGTATCGCTCCTGAGCATCGGCCTCGCAGGGGAGATGATGCAGAGTCTGATTCCGGTCAACTGGCTCCTCGCTGGCACCACCGACTCGACCGCTGGAACGGGACTGGTGCTGATCGGTGGTTCGGTAATGGCAGGCTTTGCCGCGCTCCACTACTGGCTACCCAAGATGACCGGGCGAGAGGTCGGAGAGGGAGCCGGAAAGGTCGTAGCTGCGGTGATCTACCTGAGCACGATCGTGATCGCTGCCTGTTTCTACCTTGCAGGGCTCGAGGGCCAACCGGCCGACACCTACAGGTTCTTCGAGGGGCAAGGTCTGGATACCTACAACCTGATCGCTTCGATCGCTTCGATCTTCCTCATGCTGGGGGTCCTCGGAGGGCTGACGAATCTCACCCTCGGCGTGAACCACGGTCGTCGGGTAGGTCACGACCCCTGGGGAGGTTCGACCCTGGAGTGGTTCGCCCTTTCACCCCCTCCGCCCCACAACTTCGATCTGGTCCCGGACGTGCGCTCGAGTGAGCCGATGCACGACATCAGGCGTGGGGTAGCCAGAGATTCCGCTGAAGCCGCCGAGGCGGTCGAGAGCCCCGAGCCGGTAGCCTAGGTTCATGCAAGATCCTCGCGCGGGCGAGGCCCTGCGCCGGTTTCGGCGCCTCGCCCTGACAACCGCACTGGTCACTTTCGTCCTCGTGGTCGTCGGCGGCATCGTGCGGGTGAGCGAGTCCGGTTTGGGGTGCGGACCGTCTGGAAGTGGTCTCCACGGATGGCCGCTATGTGGTGGTCAGGTCTTCCCGATAATCGGGAACGAGGCCCTCTTCGTCGAGTTCGCCCACCGGTTCCTGGCCGGAGTCGTGGTGCTCCTGATAGCGGTGATGATCTGGCTCGCATTCCGCGACCTGCGCTCGCTGCGCTGGCCCGTGCGGGGTTCGGTGGCAGTGGGGGTCCTCGTGCTGTGTCAGGCGGCTCTGGGTGGCCTGACGGTCGAGTTCAACCTCGACGAGGCGCTGGTGGCCGCGCACCTCTTTCTGGCGATGATCTGCTTCGCCCTCCTGATCTGGCTCACCGTTGCAGCGAGGGAATCAGGAGGGTCAGTCGAGGGGAAAGCACCGAGGGCACCTCTCACGAAGCTGAAGCCCTTCGTCTTCACAGCAGCAGGCCTGCTGCTCGCTGCGATGGTGGCAGGCGCCTACATGGCCGGCACGAAGAAACTCGGTGCCGATGGTGCGTTTACGCCGGGGGCTCACATGGCATGCGGGAACCAGTTCCCGGGCTGCATCGACCAAGGCCTCTTTCCCTTCGGGCTGAACAGCCTGATCGACATCCACCTGACGCACCGTGTACTCGTCTACAGCGCCACGATCGCAATCATCACGCTGATCGTCGCTGCGTGGAGGATGGGCTCGCGCAGCAGACTGCTGCCACTGGCAGGTGCCCTGCTGGTGACTCAGATCGTCCTCGGAGGACTGAACGTGTGGCTCGGCGAGAACGCAGCGCTGATCGCAGCCCACCTCACCACCGCCGTACTGCTCTGGACCTCGGTGGTCCTTATCGGCTTCACGCAGGCATTCGCACCCGCCACGTCCTCGGTGGCCGTCAAGAGGCCAAGTACCAAGACGGTGACCGCATAGGATGCGGGCGGAAACGACCACTTCGTCGTCGAGATCCACTGGGACAGCCCGATCGGGTTCGAATGGAGCGCACCCCAATGGAGCGGCAGAGACTGCGCTCGCCGGAGCCACTCCAGGCGAAGTCCGGGATGGGTTGATGAGGAGATCGATCAGGACTGCCAACGACTACGTCACCCTGACCAAACCCCGCATCATCTCGCTGCTCCTGCTCACCACGGTTGCCACGATGTTCGTCGCCGATCCTTCTGGGCCTGGCATCGTGACCATCCTCTGGACGATGCTCGGCGGCTACCTTGCCGCAGGGGGAGCGGGAGCGATCAACCACTATCTCGAGCGCGACACCGACTCGAGGATGGAGAGGACCCGTGGAAGGCCACTCGCATCCGGGAGGATCAGCCCCCTGAAGGGTCTGTCGTTCGGAATCTCCCTTGGCGTCCTCGCCACCGTCCAGCTCGCTGTCACGGTCAACCCGCTGGCCGCGGCGCTCTCTCTGGCCGGACTGCTCGGCTACGTGTTCGTATACACGCTGTGGTTGAAGCCCAGGACACCGGAGAACATCGTCCTTGGTGGTGCCGCGGGTGCGATCCCTCCTTTGGTGGGATGGGCAGCCGCGACCGGCGGATTGACCCTCGATGCCTTCTGGCCGTTCGCAGTGGTCTTCTTCTGGACACCGCCTCACTTCTGGGCCCTGTCACTGCTTATCTCGGATGACTACGCCAAGACCGGCACCCCGATGCTCCCGAACGTCAGAGGTGAAGATGCCACCCGGAAGAGAATCCTCCTCTACACGGTGGTCCTCGTCGCGGTCAGCCTCGCGCCCGCCTTCACCGGGCTGTTCGGACTGACCTATCTGGTCATCGCCTCGCTCCTAGGGGCGGCCTTCATCGGCGGCAGTATCGCCCTCGACAGGAAGCCTTCCCGCGAGTCTGCGAGGAACCTCTACCTCTGGTCCCTTGCCTATCTGGCGCTGCTGTTCTGCACGATGGCCCTCGACCGCGTCCTATAGAGTTACTCGCACAATGGATCGCAACCGGGCACGCTCCAACATCAAGATCGGTCTCTGGGCCGGGGGACTGGCACTGCTCGTATTCGCGATCGCCTTCTACATCGCAGTTCTCTACCTCGCATGAGCCAGCCCGAGAAACCCTCCGAGATCATCTACCTCCCTGCGCCTACCGCGCTGCCGGTGATCTTTGCCGTCGGCATCGCATTCGTAGTCCTGGGTCTCTTCGCCTGGTGGCCATACGCCGTCGTGGGCGGCATCGTGGCAATCGGTGCCTTCATCGCCTGGATGCGCAAGAACCGGGCGGAGATCGCCCGTATGCCCCGTGAGCAGGAAGAAACTCCTGCCCGGATCCCTCTTCGCTGAACCGCCGCGATTGCTCAGAGCTCGCTCGTGCCATTCGTCGCAAGCCGAGACCGAAATGACAGCAGGCGGACGTGGCGCGGTCACCCGCTCCCGATAGGATTAAGGAGATGAATCGCTCCCGAACCCTCGGCTCGATCCTCCGGATAGGAGTAGGCCTCGTGGCCACCGCGTCCGTCGTTGCTCTGTCCGGTTGCGACCTGCAGGAGGATGCAGACACAGCTCGTGGTGAACAACTCTTCGTCCAGAAGTGCGGCCAGTGTCACGCCCTCACCGCTGCGGGCACGCAGGCCAACGTGGGTCCCAACCTCGACTATGCATTCAAGGCATCGCGGGCCATCGGGGCAGACCAGGACACGATCGAGGGTGTCGTCACTCACCAGATCAAGTACCCGAGGCCGGCTGATCCGAAGGACACCCACCTGTACATGCCCGCAAACTTGGTAACCGGCGACGACCTGCGCGATGTCTCGGCCTACATCGCAAGCGTGGCAGGAGTGCCCGGAATCAAGCCCCCGCTCTTCGTGCCAGAAGAATTCTTCGTTTCGAACTGCGGCGGCTGTCACATACTCGGTGCAGCGGGGACCCAGGGAGTGACTGGGCCGAATCTCGACCAGAGCATGCTCGGCCAATCGCCCGCCTGG
>CAIUSP010000012.1 GCA_903901855.1 uncultured bacterium
GCTGCTGGAGGAACCAAGCTCCGGCCTCGGGCCCGCCTACTGGACACGTATGCCCTGCCACTGCCCGATGCTCCTTGCGTGACCTCGCAGACGCTTCTCCATTACGAGACGATCAAGGAGAATCTCTTGGAGGAGATGATCCTCGCCGGAGGCCTGCCGCTGGAGAGTTTCGATCTCAGTCAGATGAGTTCGGTGAAGCGCCCGATCAACCGGAGTCTCACCCAGCCCGAGATGGCACTGATGCTCGCGATCAACTCGGAGGTGGACGAGTTCCGTGCGCAGTGGTCCGGTTTGACCCTGACCAGTCGACCCTCACCCCGACCGGTTCGCCCTGTCTGGTTCCCCGAGGTCTACCAATGGTTGGTCGACAACGCGCAGCCCACGCTCGACGAATTCAACGCCCTGCTGCCCCCGGGTACCGATTGGAGGGTGCAGATCCTCGATAGGTCCAAGTACGAGTTGGAAGAGGTCGATCCGCACCCCGAGGAGTCCCCCGAGTTCGCTGACGCCATCTACCACCTGCTCTCGTTCGATCCCACCGAGGATTACCGCGAGTTCCTGATCTCGCTCCTGCCCGGCGGTGTCTACGACCCGCCGCCTCCGCCCGGGCGGTTGCGCCGGGCGGCCGGCAAGGTCAAGCGCACCCTCACCCGGGCCTGATCAGATCCAGCTAGTCAGACCGAGCGGGTCCGGGTCGGCGAACTCGGCTACGAGCGAGGTCCAGCCGAAGTCGCGGGCGCCCATGCCTTCGCCGGAGTAAGGCTCGTAGAACTCCCACGACCCCTCGCGCTCGTAGCAGCCGAGCCAGGCCTGCTCCATCTCTGCTGATTCCTTCTCGTATCCAAGCCGCTTCAGCCCCAGCCACACCAGCCACGCCGAGTTACCCCACGATGGGCCCATCCAGTAGCGGCGGATAGGGCCGGTCTTCCACTTGCGTGGCTCGAACGCCTTCTCCGACGCAGCGACCGAGGGCACCTGCACCGGAGTCCAGTACTCACCCGATGCCAGCAGGTGCTCTTCCACCAACCTGCGGCCGATCTCCTCTGGCAGATCGGGCAGGGCCAGCGGCGCGAGCGCGCTCCAGGTGGAGATGTCCACCTGCTGCTCCTTCGAGCCCTTTCGATACGTGTCCAAAAACAGTCCGCGATCCTCATCCCAGAACCGCTCCACGATGCGCGGGGTGATCGACTCTTCGCCCATCGAAAGCAGCGAGAGCGCCCACAACACGTTCACCACCACCTCGCACATCACCGGGTGGCCGGCGTCGGCCACCGCTCGCGCGCTCCAGCCGAGGTGACGGTTCTGCCGCAAGAGCAGCGGAAAGCCCAGGTGGCCGTGAGCCCTGCTTCCCCACGCCTCTTCGAACTTAGGCGACGAGTCCAGCCCCGACTCGTCGGGCTGGATGATCCACAAGAGGCCGTCTCCATCGAGGTCGCGTTCGCTCTTCAGCCACTCGTGGTGGCGGGCTATCCGCGGCTCGTCGCGTGGGTCGCCCAGCCCGCAGATCTTCCAGGCCCAGGCCAAGAGCGGAGGCTGCATGGTGGAGGTGGTGGGTGAGGTGGATGAGTCGATGTTGTAGGTGAAGCGGCGCAGGCGATCGATCGGCGTATTCCAAAAGATCGTGTGGCCGATGAAGCCGTCCGGGCGCATCGCGGCGAGCAGGCTCTCCAACTCACGGCGTGAGCGCTCGCGATCGAACCGCCTGCGACAGATCGCGTGGAAGCACGAGTCCCAGTACCACTGCCACGGATAGTGGGTGGGGGAGGGGCAGGAGTAGCCGAACTCGACCTCTTCCCCCGGGGTGTCCGGGTAGGGCGCGGCCCAAACTCCTGTGCGCCAGCTCGAGGTGAGCACGCGTTGGGCTTGGGCCAGGGCGCGGGGTTGCGGTGGGCTTTCGTCTCGAGTTCTCACCGGTGTCAGCCTACCCTCGCCGGAGGTGCCGGCCGGCGTCGGCCGCGTTGGTGCTAGCGTCGCTTCCAATGCGGGAAATCCTCGCCTCCACTCCTACATGGGTAGTCGTACTA
>CAIUSP010000013.1 GCA_903901855.1 uncultured bacterium
AGGATGCCCCAGAAGCGGGCCGGGATGGGACCGATTCGCACGACTGCAGCGAACACGATCATCTGGTCGCCGAACGCGCCCTGCCACCTCCAGACCTTCCGGGGCCTCCCGGCCATCATCAAGGGCATCGACTCGGGTGGCGTGGGCAGTGCAGGCCGATCTGCTCCTGGCCCCCGCCAAGGCAAGCGCCGGAGGTACTCCGTTAGCTCCTGTCCAGGAACGACAGGACCTCCTCGGCGATCTTCTCTCCGCGATCCTCCTGGAGGAAGTGAGCAGCACCCTCGATCTTCACCTGCTCGCCAGCGGTAGGGATCGCCTCGGTGAACATCTCTCCGGCCTTGGGGAACGGGAACACGGGGTCGCTGTCTGAGAAGGCAACCAGACACGGCTTGTCCCAACTGCGCAGCTCTGCGGCTACCTCGCCCATCTTGGCAGCGGCGGGATTACCCTCGTCGATCGGGACGAGCAACGGAAAGGTCGCGGCACCCGCCTTCGACTCGGGATTGGGGAACGGTGCCTCGTAGGCAGCAACGACCTCTGCCGGGAGCTCCGTTGCGGTGCCGCCCTGAGCCACGATCCCGACCGGGAGGTCGGGGTTCTTCTCGGCGAATTCCCTCCAGGCCATGAACCCCTTAGAGACGCGGCCGCTGAACAGGCCGGTGTTCATGATCACCAGACCTCCAACACGTTCGGCGTTCTCGACCGCCCAGCGCAGCCCGATCGGACCGCCCCAGTCCTGAACCACCACGATCGTGTCGGCGAGATCCAGTCCAGCCAGCAGTCCGTCTACCTGCTCACAGTGGCGGTCGTAGCTGTACCACCCGAAGTCGGTGGGTTTGTCGGAGCGTCCGAAACCGGCCAAATCCGGAAGGACCACACGGTGGCCTGCCTCGAGGAAGGCAGCAGCCATCTTTCGGTAGAGGAAGGACCAGGTCGGCTCCCCGTGAAAGCAGAGGATCGTCTTGCCGGACTGACCGCCGAGTGGACTCTCGTCGACGTAGTGCATCCGGAGACCGTTCACCTCCGAGTAGTTCGGCTCGAAGGCGAAGCCGGGAAGGTCCTCGAACCTCTCGTCCGGAGTCCGGAATACCTCCGGGATCGAATCCGCAGCAGATGCCATAGATGGAGCCTATCCAGAGGCGGGAGACCGCGCCCGCCGGACGGCGGGCCATTTGCGAGACTAGGCGGGATGAACGAGGGCAACACCGACACCACGCAGGTCGCCTACGACCCCGCAGACGACGCGATGTGCGGCCGTGCGCGCGAGAGGTTCGCTGCCGACCGCAAGAAGGAACACAAGCCCGGCCGCCACGGCACGATGCCGAACCTGATCATCATCGGTGGGCTCAAGTGCGGCACCACCTCGATCCACCACTACCTCGGCCTTCATCCGGACGTCCAGATGTCGAAGCCCAAGGAACTCAACTTCTTCGTCACCGAGCAGACCTGGGATCTGGGTCTGGACTGGTACCGCAGCCGCTTCGACGACCGCTTCGAGGTGCGCGGAGAGTCCTCGCCCCACTACACGAACCTCCCCCGCTTCACCGGAGTTGCAGAGAAGATCCATGAACACGTGCCCGACGCCCGCCTGCTCTACATGATCCGTGATCCGATCTCCCGGATCCTCTCCCACTGGCGCCATGCGACCGGCGCGGGCTACGAGACTCGGAGCATGGAGGAAGCCCTCGGCCGCGACGACCAGTCCTACGTACACCGGTCGATGTACTGGATGCAGCTCCAGCCCTACCTCGAACTGTTCGACCGTTCACAGATCGAGTTGATCACCCAGGAAGAGCTCCAAAGCGAACGCACTGAGACGATGCGTCGCGCCTTCCGCTTCGCCGGCGTGGACGAGAACTTCACCTCCGAGCAGTTCGACCGGGAATGGGAGAAGAGCACCGCCAAGGAGGCAGGCAGCTATCAGATCATGGAGAAGCTCGTGAAGCTTCCGGGCCTGCGATCCCTCGATCGCAACTTCGATCGGCTGCCCGAGTCGATGCGCTGGATGGTGGAGAAGGTCGTTCACAAACCTGATGCACCCTCCGCACCGAAGCCCGAGTTGCCGGCAGAGAT
>CAIUSP010000014.1 GCA_903901855.1 uncultured bacterium
CGACTCCTCCTCGCGGGCCGCAGCCTCGGCCTCGAGCTTCGCGATCCTCTCAGGTGTCAATTCGCCGGCATTTTCCTCCTCTATCTTCGCCAGCCAGGCGGCTCCTTCAGCGGCTTCCGCATCATCGAACTCGACCTCACCACGATCCAGGGATTTGTCGATCTCAGCGAACAACGTGTCCACGAGGTGCTCTTGCGGCACTTTTCGCAAAGGCTTTCCTCCGGCGAATATCAGACCTTCGTTCTTGGCTCCGGCGATGCCGAAGTCGGCGTTGGAAGCCTCGCCGATACCGTTGACGGCACATCCCAGAACTGCCACCTCGACCGGCTCGTCATATGCCTCGAGGCGTGTCTCTATTTCAGCTACGACCGTATCCATGTCGAACTGAAGGCGGCCACACGTGGGGCAGGCAATCAAGACCGGGCCCTTCTCTCGCAGCTTCAGGGCCTTCAGGATCTCCCACCCCACCTTCACCTCTTCCTCGGCGTGGAAGGTCGAGAGACTGATCCTGATCGTATCCCCCACTCCGTCGGCCAGCAGCGTCCCGAGCCCAACCGCCGATTTGAGGGAGCCTGTCCACTTGGTTCCCGCCTCGGTGATCCCCAAGTGCAGTGGATAAGGGATTCGCTCGGCGAGCAGGCGGTTCGATGCGATGGTATTCGGAACATCGGTGCTCTTGATCGATACCTTGAAGTTCTCGAACTCCAGCCTCTCCATGAGCTCGACGAATTCGACGGCGGCGGTCACCAACGCCTCGACCGGATTCGCCTTCTCGATCTCGTGCAGATGCTTGGGCAAGGAGCCAGAGTTGACGCCTATCCGCATCGGGGTCCCTCGCTCGGTGGCGAGTTGGGCAACTTCCGCCACCTTGTCAGGCCCTCCGATGTTGCCCGGATTGAGCCGAATGCAGGCTGCGCCGGCCTCGATCGCCTTCAGTGCCAGGGTGTGGTTGAAGTGGATGTCCGCGATCACGGGAATCGGTGACCGCTCGACGATCTCGGCGAGCGCAACGACATCCTCGTCGCGAGGAACGGCGCAGCGCACCAGGTCCGCGCCTGCCTCGGCAACCTTCTCGATCTGCTCCATCGTGGCGGCGATATTCGCCGTCTCGGTCTTGGTCATCGTCTGCACGGCTACAGGCGCCCCTCCACCGATCGGGACACCGCCGACGAATATCTGACGCTTTGAGCTCACCCGCTAAGAGTAGCCGGGGGAACACCGGGCACTACTCGCCGTAGAGACCTTCGATCTGCTCCGAGTACTTGGCGTCTATGGGCTTCCGCTTCAACTTCATCGTTGGGGTGAGTTCGTCGCCCCCGGGCATCCAGATTTCCGGGAGGATGGCGAACTTCTTGATCTGCTCCACACGAGCGAGTTTCTCGTTTGCTTCGTCCACCGCGGTCTGGAGCGCTTCCCGAACGCGGTCCGACCCCGCGAGAGCCGCGATATCGTCCTCCTCGAGCCCCTGCTGCTGGGCCCAGACCGGAGCGAAATCAGGGTCGAGGGTGAACAGGGCGACGTTGTAGGGACGGTTGTCACCGATCGCGACCGCCGCTCCGATCAGCGGACTCGCCGACTTCAGGTGGCCTTCGATGTTCGCAGGCGACATGTTCTTTCCTGCTGCATTGATGATGATCTCCTTCTTCCGGTCGACGATGCTGAGGTAACCGTCCTCGTCGAGGGTTCCGATGTCGCCCGTCAGCAACCACTCTCCGTCGATCGTCTCTTCGGTCTTCTCCGGAAGATTCCGATAGCCACGCATCACGGAATCCGCCTTGACCATCACCTCGCCATCATCGGCGAGCCTGATCGAGACTCCGGCAACCGGCGGCCCTACCGTCCCGATCTTCACCCTCCCCGGGGGATTACAGGTCGCAACCCCACAGGTTTCCGACATTCCCCAGAGCTCACCGATCGGAATTCCTATGGCGTGGAAGAACTCGAGGGTCTCGACTGGCGTTGGGGCCGCTCCAACATTCACGGCCTCCAGCTCCTCCAGTCCGAGCATCTTGCGAAGCCCCGAGAACATTGCCGCGTCGGCCTTGGCTACCGCAGCGATCAGTTCCTCGGGCACATCCTCCCCGGCTTGCTCCAGGCGCACCTTCTGTACTGCAGCGGAGAGGGCCTCGCGAGCAACCGCCTTCTCGTCCTCTGGTTTGCCTTCGATCATCGCCTCGATCCCCGCTTTCAGCTTCTCGAATATCCGGGGAACCGCGAAAAACCAGGTTGGCTGGACTTGAGGGAGGAAGCCGACGATCTCGCGCGGGTTCGGGCAGATCGTGATCTGGGCTCCCGAGATGACCGGGAGGTAGTAGTGAGCTCCACGTTCCGCGATATGAGCAGCCGGGAGCCACGAGATCACCTTCGAGACGCCTGCCTCGAACGAGATCAGGTCCTGTATTCCCGCCACCAAGGTCATCAGGTTTCGATGCGTCAGTTCCACGCCCTTGGGGGGGCCAGTCGTTCCGGACGTGTAAATGAGAGTGAGCAGGCTGTCGTCGTCGATCCCCGCGATTGCAGCAGAGGGGTCGTACTCGGGATCGAGCGCGTCGAACTCCTCGAGCGTCATCCAGCCGTCGGGGGCATCATCGGCGAGGACTACGACCTTCTCGACGCAATCCACCCCGGCAAGCGCTTGCTTCATCTGGTCGGAATAAGCCGCCTCGACGAAAACGACCTTCGCGCCTGCATCGCGGAGCAGGTACTCGATCTCTTCAGCGGCAAGGGTCTGGTAGATCGAGAAGGGAACCGCGCCGAGCATGACCGCCCCGAGGTCGAGAGGGATGAACTCGGGCCGGTTGTCCAGCATCAACGCAACGCTTTCCCCGCGCTCCACCCCCAGTGCCGCAAATGCGCCAGCGCTCGCAGCCGCCCTCCTGCTCACCTCATTCCAGGTCCACGCCACCGAGTCGTCCCCGGTCCTGATCGCAACGGCATCGCCGACCTCGCTGACCGTGGCGAGGAATGCCTCCGCGAGGTTCGGGGAAAGCGTTTGGTCGATCGCTGCACCGACCGCTGTCTGGTTGGCGGTTGCCCGTTCCATCTCTCCACGGCGCAGGGTAGCGAAGAGTTTGCGAGATCACTCCCCCGAGGCGAATCCCTACGATTGGCCCGTGAAGAAGCCTCTCTGGATAGTTGCCGCAGTCATCTTCCTCGACACCCTCTTCTATTCGGCGATCGCCCCTCTGCTCCCGGAGTACGCCTCACGATTCGGTCTCTCTGATGGTACTGCCGGCCTACTGGTCGGCTCCTATGCGGTGGCCAACTTGCTCGCCGCACTTCCCTCGAGCGGCCTGGTGACACGCGTGGGTATCAAGAAGACACTGGTAGCCGGGCTCACGCTCCTCTCTGGGTCCTGTCTGTTGTTCGGTTTCGCCGAGAGTTTCGAGGTCCTGGTCGGTGCGCGCTTCGTCCAGGGCATCGGCGGTGCTCTGGCATGGACAGCAGGGATCTCCTGGATCGCGGCCGATGCCGGTCCGGAGCGCCGCGGGGAGGCCATTGGCAGCGTAGTTGCGGCTGCCGTAGTGGGCTTGATCGTAGGGCCAGCGATAGGTGCCCTCGCATCCGAGATCGGTATCGGGGTTACCTTCGCGGCCGTAGCGGCCATCGGTGCGATGGTTGCGCTTTGGAGCACCCTCGTTCCTGCTCCCACCCCGGTCGGGACCAAACTACGCGAGATCCTGGGTCAGGGAAGAGCGCCGCTCTGGTTTGCGGTCTGGCTTGTCACCCTTCCGGCGATCCTCGCTGGATGTCTCGAGGTTGTCATCCCGCTGGAGCTCGATGAGTTCGGCGCCTCAGCACTCGTGATCGGAGCTATCTTCACGGGGTCGGCGGTAGTCGAAGCGGTGTTCGCACCCCTCATCGGTCGCCTCTCGGACGAGCGAGGGCGACTCGTTCCATTGCGGTTGGGGCTGATCTCGACCACGCTGCTGGTCTTCGCCCTCGCGTTCGCCACCTCGGTGCCGACGGTCGCCATCGGGGTAACCCTGGTCTTCGCAGCCCTCCAACTCTTCTGGACGCCCGGAATGGCCCTGGTTGCTGATATCTGCGACCGCTTGGGACTGGATCAGGGGATCACCGGCGCTCTCACCAATCTCGCGTGGGCCGGTGGAGCGGCAATCGGATCGCTGGCGGCGGGCGGCCTGGCGGAGGCCGCGGGTCGCCCCGTTGCCTACGGACTACTCGTTCTCCTCTGCGCTCTCTCGGCGACGGCCTTCTTCCTCGGGCGCAGCTGGGCCGGCGACGAACTGGTCAGCGGAGGTTGAATCCCTCCCCCGTGAGTCGTCCGATGTCGTTGGTCAAACCGATTACGAAGAGGACCAGGACGAGGGCAAAGCCGACAACCCCGGCCCTCTCCATCACCCGGTAAGAGACAGGTCGTCCCCTGACCTTCTCGACCAAGCTCCAGAAGATATGGCCGCCATCCAGAGGGAGGAACGGGAAGAGGTTGATGATTGCCAGCGAGAGACTGATCACTGCGAGCAGTGTGAGCGCCGTGCGGGCATCGAACTCGATTGCCTGTCGAGTTACCTCGTAGCTACCGACCACACCGGAGATCTGCTTCCGCTGCTCGGCGTCGAACAGCCTAGAGATCGCAGTCAGGGTTGCCCCGGTGACCGTTCCCATGAACTCGACCGAGCGAACCGCTGCCTCGGGAATCGTCGGGTCCACTGGCACGACTCGCCCAGGTTCGAAGCTGAAACCAATCAGGTTCCGGTCGCTGGCCGCGTCGTATCTCGGCTTGATCCGGAGCGTCTGCTCACTTCCGGCACGAGACACCTCCATGACGACCGGAATCTCGGCCGCGCACCCATCCGTCGGCTCTCCGGGGCAAGAATGGCTTTGGATCCGCTCTCGGAGGTCCTCTGCTCGTTCGTCGAATGTATCCCCCTTCCCCGCAATGCCATCGACCGAGAGAATGCGGTCACCGGGCTGCAATTTCCCGACTGCGGGACTGGCAGGCTGAACACTGCCGACCTTCAGGCTGGTGCCGACAGCTTCCTTCACCCCGAAGGCCAGGGCGAACAGGATCAGGAAAGCGACCAGCACGTTCATCGCCGGACCGGCCGCGATCACCACGATGCGCTTCCAGACCGGCTGGTGGTAGTAGCCGCGATGTGCGATGTCCGGTGGGAGCACCTCATCCGGATTCATCCCCGTGATCTTCACGAAACCTCCTGCAGGGATCGCACCGATTCCATACTCGGTCTCCCCCCGCTTGATACTCACGAGCTTGGGCGGAAAGAAGAGGAAGAACTTCTCCACCCTCATACCCGTCGCCTTGGCAGCAAGGAAGTGGCCCAACTCGTGGAGGATCACGAGGGCCGCGAAGCCGACGAATGCGAGGAACCAGCTCATGCGGGGACCTCTCGCGCAATGATCTCAGCAGCCCGTTCTCGCGATTCCGCATCACAGTCCAGTACCTCGGTGAAGTGGGACAACTCACTGACCGTCTCCGCCTCGGCGAGCGTCCTCGCCACGACCTCGGCAATCATCTCGAACGAGATTCTCTGCTCGAGAAAGGCATCTACTGCGACCTCGTTGGCTGCGTTGAGGACACACGGTGCTGTGCCGCCACGTCGGCCAGCGTCGATGGCCAGCGGGAGACATCGAAAGGTCTCCAGGTCAGGTTCCTCGAAGGTCAACTCCCCCGCGAGCGCGAGGTCCAGAGACGGGACCGGGACATCCGCCCTTTCGGGGAAGTGGATCGCGTAGGAGATCGGGACTCGCATATCGGGATAACCGAGGTGCGCAAGCGTTGCACCGTCGTTCATCGAGACCAGGGCATGGACGATCGACTGCGGGTGCACGACCACCGAGAGATCGTCGTAGTCGAGGTCGAACAGATGATGCGCCTCGATCAGCTCAAGGCCCTTGTTCATCATCGTTGCCGAATCGATCGAGATCTTCCCGCCCATGGACCAGGTTGGATGGGCCAGGGCCTCATCCCTCGTGATGCCCGCGAGGTCTGAACGCCCCCTGAAGGGCCCTCCCGATGCAGTGAGGGTGATCCGCTCCGCTGAACCAGGGCCAGCTGCGGCGAGTAGCTGAGCAACCGCGGAGTGCTCGGAGTCGACCGGAATGATCCGGGCCCCACTTCCTTCCGCAAGCGCCATTACGAGGTCGCCACCAATGACCAGTGACTCCTTGTTGGCCAGCGCGAGGTCGATCCCTTCCCCGAGGGACACGATGGTCGCCCCGAGGCCACCTGCGCCGACGATGGCGTTCAGCACCAAGTCTGCGTCGCTATCGCAGATCATGCTCTCTATCCCCGTCTGCCCGTTGAGCACGGACCCTGACCAGTTCTGGCGCGCTGACTCCGCGGCCTGCGGGTCGTCGAGCACGATGGTGGATACGCCGTGCTCGCGGGCCTGCTCGACGCACGCCTCCCAGCGACTCCCGGCGGTCAGGCCGACGATCTGGATCGTGGGGTCCGCTGCGATGATCTCCAACGCTTGGGTCCCGATGCTGCCCGTCGATCCGCAAATGACGATCTTCTTCATCCTGCGGAGTTTAGGTGCCCCCTGCGGCGGGCCGAGCTACTAGAAGCCGAACAGCTTGACCAGGTAATAACCCACGATGACGGTGAACAGGACCGCATCGAGACGGTCCAGCACCCCTCCGTGTGGCCCGAAGATGCTCCCTGTGTCCTTCGTCGCGAGGTCGCGCTTGAGCAAGGAGGCGAACAGGTCTCCGACGGGTGCCACGAGAGCGATGACCGCGCCCATCGCCAGGGCGTCGAGGCCGGGAAGCCAGTCCTGATAGAGCCCAGCCAACCAGAACCCCAGTGTTCCTCCGATGAACCCAGCGACTAGTCCCTCGACGGTCTTGTTCGGGGAGATGCTGGGTGCGAGCTTCCTCGAACCGAAAAGCCGTCCTCCGGCATAGCCGAGGGTGTCGGCGAGGAAGGTGGCTACGAGCACGTCGAACAGCAGAGCCGCGCCGTGATCTGGGACCTCTCGCAGCAGGACGGCGTGGGCAAAGGCCATCCCCATCCAGGCCAACCCGAGGATGCAGACGGCTATCGACGCGGTGATGTCTCGTCTGTCGCTACGCATCGCTGCCGCTGCGAAGCAGAGCGGAAGTACCGCCACGAAAGCGATCAGGACTCCTCCCGTGCCGCTGTAGAGGGCTGCAGAGACCATTCCGACGAGGCAGATGTAAGCCGGCCATTCGAGTGGCCTGAGTGCGCTCGCCATCTTGAACAACTCGCGCAGACCGAGTAACCCGAACACGACCATCAGCAGCGCGAAGGTCTCACCGCCGACCACGATCAAGAAGATCGCGAAGACGGCGAGGGGGACCGCCCATGCGATGCGCTTGAAGGTCTCGGAACGCAGCGCTCCGAACGGACCCGGCTTGCGGGGCGGATCGGCCGGTGGATTGCTCGGCATTGGCTCCTCGACCGGAGTCTCCGCGGAGATCTCATCTGACGGCTGTGAGTCGCGCTGGTCTCGAGGGACGCCGAACTGGAACGACGGTGGGTCGAGATCGTCCCTCATGACCGCCCTCCGAAGCGCCGCTGTCGCTGGTCGTAGATCTCCAAGCACTCTTCCAAGTCGGCACGCTGGAAGTCAGGCCACATCTCGTCCCTGAAGACGATCTCCGAGTACGCGCACTGCCACAAGAGGTAGTTGGAGAGCCGCTGCTCTCCGCTCGTTCGTATCAACAGGTCCGGGTAGTTCATCTCGGGTGCATAGAGATTCTCCCTGAACGCCTCTTCACCTCCGCCGGCATACGATTGAGCTGCATCGAGGATCTCGGCTCGTCCGCCGTAGTTGAACGCCACGAAGAGGGTGATCCGGCTGTTGTTCGCGGTCTCCTCCTCTGCCGCGTGCATTGCCTCCACCAGATCGGGTGGCACGCCCTCCGTGCGCCCGATGAATCGCATCCGAACACCCTGTTCGTTCAGCTCCGGAGTTTCACTTGCGATGCGCTGCCCGAACATCTCCATCAGACCAGCAACCTCTTGGTCCGGTCTCGTCCAGTTCTCGGTCGAGAACGAATAGACGGTCAGCTCTTCGATGCCCAGGTCGACAGCGTCCCTGAGCCGAGCCTTCACGACATCGGCACCCGCCTCGTGACCCTCCAGGGCCGGCAGTCCCCTCGCATGGGCCCAGCGGCCATTACCGTCGGTGATGATGGCTACATATCGAGGCGGCATGGAACGGGGAGCCCGAGCTCAGATCTCGAGTATCTCCTGCTCTTTGGCCTTCAGCAACTCGTCGATCTCACCGATCGAGTCATCGGTCAATTTCTGGATACCGGCCTCTGCGCGGTGCTCTTCGTCCGAACCGGCACCCCCTCCCTTCTCGAGGTCCCGCAGGTGACTGTTGACGTCACGCCGGATGTTCCTGACAGCGACCCTTCCCTCTTCGGCTACTCCGTGCAGGACCTTCACCAATTCCTTCCTGCGCTCCTCCGTGAGATCAGGGATCTGCATCCGGATCACCGAGCCGTCATTGGCCGGGCTCAATCCGAGGTCCGACTCCATCACCGCCTTTTCGATCGCCGGAATAGAGCCCTTGTCGAATGGAGTGACAGTGACACTCTTTGCATCCGTGGCTGATATCTGCGCGAGCTGCTTCAGTGGTGTCTCAGCACCGTAGTAGTCGACAGTGATTCGATCGAACAGATGCGGCGATGCTCGTCCGGTCCGAACGGTTGCGAACTCGCCTTTGCAGGACTCGACCGCCTTGGCCATCCTCTCACCCGCGTCGGCAAGTAGCCCGTCAATCGAATCGGTCATCACTTTCCACCTCTTTCTGGGTCTCTGGAAACTATCGTCCCGACTCGCTCGCCGCTGACGATCCTACTCACGTTGCCCGACTCAGCCATGTTGAATACGTAGATCGGGAGGTCGTTATCCATGCAGAGTGACAGCGCGGTCGAGTCCATCACCTTGAGGCCCTTCTCGATCGCCTCGAGGAACCCGACCTCTTCGAGCATCTGAGCGTCAGGGTTGCTGCGGGGATCGTCGTCATATACCCCCTCCACTCCATTCTTGGCCATCAGAATGGCTTCAGCCCGGATCTCGAGGGCTCGCAGCGCGGCGGCGGTGTCGGTGGTGAAGAAGGGGTTGCCGGTGCCTGCTGCGAAGATGACGGTCCTACCCTTCTCGAGGTGCCGGATAGCCCGGCGCCGGATATAGGGCTCGGCTACCTCCGTCACATCCATTGCCGAGAGGACCCGTGTATCGACCCCCTCTCTCTCCAGTGCGTCCTGGAGCGTGAGTGCGTTGAGGACCGTCGCGAGCATGCCCATGTAATCCGCCGTCGCCCGGTCCATGCCCTGAGCAGCACCCTCCAGTCCCCGGTAGATGTTCCCAGCTCCGACGACGATGGCCACGTCTACCCCCGCCTCCCTGACATCGCGAACCTGCTTGGCGATGTCCCGCACCTGATCGGGGTCAGTCCCGTACTCGAGAGAACCCATCAAAGCCTCACCGGAGAGCTTGAGGAGGACCCGCTTGAAACCCTTAGCGGCCACGCAGGGACTACTCGCCGTCCGCGCCGACCTCGAAGCGGGCAAATCGGGCGATCCGGACATTCTCACCGGTCTTGGCCGACACCTCGGTCCTCAGTTCCTCGATCGTCTTACCTTCGTATCGCTCGCTGTTGAAGTGCTCTTGGTCCATCAGGGCGCGTTCGGATGCCCACTTGGAGATCTGACCTTCGACGATCTTCTCGATCACCTCGTCGGGCTTTCCGTCGGCCTTCGCCGTTTCCGCAAACAGCCTGCGCTCGCGCTCGATCTCGTCTTCGGGGAGGTCCTCGACCGAAACCACTGAAGGACTCATCGCAGCGATGTGGATGGCAATCTCACGCGCAAACTCCTGGAACTCCTCGTTGCGGGCAACGAAGTCGGTCTCACACTGGACCTCGACCAACACACCGACCTTCCCGGTGGCATGGATGTAGGACGAGATGATGCCCTCTCCGGTACCTCTCTCGCCACGCTTGGCTGCCGAGGCAGCTCCCTTGACCCGCAGGATCTCCTGGGCCTTGTCGAGATCTCCCCCTGACTCCTCGAGGGCCTCCTTGCAATCCATCATTCCGGCCCCGGTCATCTCACGGAGCGCCTTCACATCTGCAGCAGAGACCTTGTCACCCATTCAGGAACCAGCCTCGGCTTTGTCGTCACCTGCGGAGACATCAGTGTCCGCCGATCCCTCCTGATCCGCTTCACCGCTCTGAGGACTGGCAGGAGGTGCAGTGGATGCCGCTTCGGGCTTCTGCTGCGCAGCATCCGGAGCCTCGGCCTCCTTCTTCGCCTTAGCCTCGGCCTCCTTCTTCGCCTTAGCCTCGGCCTCCTTCTTCGCCTTAGCCTCGGCCTCCTTCTTCGCAGCCTCCTCTTCGGCCTCTCGCTTCTTCGCTGCCTCCTCTTCGGCCTTTCGCTTCTCGGCCTCTTCGGCGCGCCTCTTCTCCTCTTCCGCGATTCGCTTCTCCTCGGCCTTACGCCACTCTCCGGCAGCGGCCTCGACCGAAGACCCGATCGTGCTCACGACCAGTTCACAGGCCTTCATGGCGTCGTCGTTGCCCGGTACGACATGATCGACCGGCCCGGGATCGCAGTTCGTGTCGACCAGCCCGATTATCGGGAGTCCCAACCGATTGGCCTCGTTCAGGGCAATTTCCTCGGTCGTGATGTCGAGTACGACGAGGGCATCTGGAACGCGCTCCATATCGGCTACGCCACCGAGGTTGAACTCGAGCTTGGCGAGCTCGGCCTCCATCGTCATTCGCTCCTTCGTTGGCAAGAGATCCAGTTGGCCCTCCTTGGAGAGGGAGCGGAGTTCGTGCAATCTGGCGATGCGCTTGCGGATGGTGTTGAAATTCGTCAGGAGACCGCCGAGCCAGCGTCGATTGA
>CAIUSP010000015.1 GCA_903901855.1 uncultured bacterium
CTTCCAACCGGGGATCTACTCGGCCATAGCGGTTGGCGGCGCGGGGCTAGAGGAGTACGTGTTCAACGTCGGTCCCCCCAGGGGAAGCTCCAATCAGGAGTTGCTGCTTCCCTAAGCGGCTTCGAGCGACGTCTCGTCGTCGGACGGTTCGTCGTCGGACGGTTCGTCCTCACCGATAGCGACCAACTCGTCGACCCGGTCCAACTGGGACTTGACGGTGTCGCCGAGTTTCTCTACCGCTTCGTAGGCTCGCTCTGCAGATGTGCTGGCCGAAGTGATGTGGGACTTGACGGTGCGAACCTGATCGAGCGCGTTGCGAGCCTCGCTGATCGCATCCCGAACGGCCGCAGCATCGAGCCGTAGCGTCGAATCCTTGGACATACTCACCCGAGCGACAGCGAGACGGTAGGCCACTTCGAGCGAGAGCCCACCAGGCTGATCACGATCGACGGCCACGAAGAGCTTGTTGCCCTCGTACTCGACCAATTCCTCGGTGTTCGCTGGCACACGCTCGTCGCCGGCACATACCAACACGGCGAAATCCGCTGACCGCGTATCCATTGCCTGATCGAGCTCCTTCCAGGCTGCTGGCTTGCTGAGGCGCTTCTCCTTCGCTTCGAAGACGATCCTTCCCAAAGGGAACTCCCGGGTCGCGCCGCCGACCTCGACCAGAGTGTCGCCCTTCTTTCCGCCACCCTCTGCCTGCTCTGAGCCGGTGTGGCGGGCTGAGTCGCCTCTGCCGTTGGCAATGGTCTCGAGCGCAGCGTGCACCATCTCCTCGAACTCGAGACCCTTGCGTGTGCCGGCTGCCTCGGCCTCATCGATAAGAGCCTGGGCATCCTCACGCTCGGTCAGTTTGACCAGATCCTGCTGCAGGCTCTCCAGTCTCCGGGTCGTCTCCTTGTCTCTGTCGGCCTGAGCCTTCGACTCCCGCTCGACCGTGCGGAGCACCTCACCCTTGATCTGTTGGAGTGGATTGTGCTCGTTCTCAGACGAAAGGTGCTGGACCAACCTCTGCAATTCAGCGTTGACCAGGTCCTTCATCTCGTGCTGGACAGCAGTCGAGCGGTCGGGATCGAACTTCGCCGCGATCTGTTCGGCGATCTCGTCAGCGTGCGAAGAGAGGTTCTCTTGGAGCTTGCTGTCGTCTCCCATGACTGCCTGATTGAAGATCTCCTCCATCTGCTGACCGACCTCATCCGCTCTGCCGCCGAAGCTCTCGCTGACTTGGCGGGCAACCCGGTCGAATTCCGACCGCACGTATGCCGCCTCGATCTCGGTGTCCGCTCCCTGCAGCGCTCGCAGTCCGATCTCGATCGCCCGCCGAATCAAGTCCTCCGCACTGCCGCCGAGTTCCACCCGCTCCCGGACGATGTCCGCCGCCCGGGGATCGGTGACCACGAGCGACTCCACGTGGACTTCGTCTCCTTCGACCTTGACCTCCCCGGCAGCGGTCCCGTTGGAAGAGTCAGAGCCAGAATCGGGCTCGATCTCGCGGAGTCGACCTTCGAGCAAACTGTCTGTGCGGATTGCATCTTCCATGGGTTCATCGTAGAGGTCGCACCCGAGGCCTAAAACCTGACCGGCGCCCGGTCGAATAACATCGCGGTTCGATATGTCCCCCCAACCGATAAGCGAGATGAGATGGCCATAGACATTTCAGAGATCACGAAGGTCGAGACCCAACCGGGAGAGCTTCCCGGGAAGATGGCCGCCTGGGTGATCCGTGAGGAGCGCGAGGGCGAGCCCAAGGATGCCTTTGCCCTCGAGGAGATAGAGACTCCCGAGCCAGGGGCCTTCGAGGTCGTGGTCAGGGTGATGGCCGCAGGCGTGAATTTCAACAACGTCTGGGCTGCCCTGGGTGAACCGGTCTCGGTATTCGGCTACGGGGATCATCCCGAGTACGGCCATCACATCGGCGGCTCAGACGCATCGGGCATCGTCTGGAAGGTCGGCGACGGGGTGACCCGTTGGAAGCCGGGCGACGAGGTGGTCATCCACTGCAATCAGGCCTCCTACGAAGATGTCGAGGTGCACGGACTCGATCCCATGGCTGCACCGAGTCAGCGCATCTGGGGATACGAGACGACCTGGGGCTCTTTCGCGGAGTTCACCAAGGTTCAGGCTCAACAGCTGCTGCCGCGCCCACAGAACCTGTCTTGGGCCGAGGCGGCGTCATATGGTCTCACCTACTTCACCGCCTACCGGATGCTGATGGAGAGGGCGAAGATGCAGACCGGTGACAACGTCCTGATCTGGGGTGCCGCCGGAGGACTCGGGGTCTTCGCCATCCAACTTTGCAAAGCGTCGGGCGCAAACGCCGTCGGCGTGGTCTCCTCCGACGAGAAGGGCGAGTTGGTGAAGGAACTCGGTGCGGTCGATTACATCAACCGCAACGAGTTCGCCGAGATGATGCGAACCGGCGATGAGACTCCTGCCGAGGAGAAGGAGCGATTCAAGGCCTCGCGCGAATTCGCCAAGCGGGTCAAGGAGATCCTCGGGGATGCCCCTGACGTGGTCTTCGAGCACGTCGGCAAAGCGACCTTCCCGACATCGGTCTACACCGTGAAGCCATTCGGGAAGGTGATCATCTGCGGAGCAACCTCGGGATACGAACTCGACTTCGACGTGAGGTACCTCTGGATGCGTCAGAAGGAGATCCTGGGCTCACACTTCGCCAACGCCTATGAGTGCATGAAGGCAAATGATCTGATGGCGGAAGGGAAAATCCGGCCGGTCCTGTGGCAGACCATGGGGTTCGAAGGTGTGGCCGAAGCGCACCAGTTGATGCGCGAGAACAAGCACCTCGGCAAGATCTCGATCCTCGTCGGCGCAGCCGACGATCAGGAAGGCCGAACCGTTGACGGACCTGGCGCAATCCGCGCAGAGGTCGGAGCCTAGGGAGGGACACATGTACGTCTGTTACATCGAATGGCACATCCACCCCTTCAGAGCCGATCGCTGGTACGAGGCCTGGGAGCCCGCAGCCGCACGGGCGATGGCATTCGGTGCAAAGGAGTGGAGCCTCACCCGAGACACGGATGACCCTCTGCACTTCCGTCAGGGGAGCACGTGGGAGGACAAGGCCGATTTCGAGCGCTATTGGTACAGCGACGAGATCGGAGAGCTGCGCGAGTCGATCCTGAGTTGGTACAACAAGCCGCTTCTGCCGGTCTGGCATCAACTGCTCGCCTCCGAATAACCGGCCCACGCGCCTGCAGCGATCAGATACTTTCTGCGACCCGCCGTGTTTGATCTGGTGATGGCTCCTCGCACCAAGACACAGGCTCGGACGGCCCCTAGAGCGCTCGCCGCAATCGGACTCTGTCTTCTCGGTTCGCTCGGGATCAGCACCATTGCGGAGGCGCGGGTCGGAGCGACCTTCTCGAAGCGCCTGCTCGATATCCGGGGGACCGCCAAGGCCGAACGCGTCGTCGTCGGCTGTAACCAAGACGCGAAGGTCGTGATCAACGGTCGCGTTCCGAAACTATTCGCCGGGGATCCACTCCCTTGCTCACGAGTTGCGGAGATCGATGTGACCTCTGGCGGCGGAGGCGATCAGATCGATCTCACGGGAGTTGGAACTGAGTTCGGATCAGCGAGATTCGCGGGCTTCGGGACGGGGACGCTGACTGCGATCGTGCCCGGCGCTGGCAGGGATCGGATCTCCTGCGGTGAGGCATTCTGTTTCGTCCCCGACGCGGGGACTGGAGAAGACCTGATCCGAGGGGGCCCGAGACGGGACATCCTCCGTGGAGGGGGCGACGACGACCGGGTGTTCGGATTGGGAGGCCGCGACGACCTGCTCGGAAGAGGAGGTAACGACTACCTGGCCGGTGGGGACGGGAATGACCTGATGAGTGGGAACGGTGGCGACGACCGACTATACGGTGAGCCCGGCGCCGATCTGATCGGGGGCGGAGCGGGCAACGACCTGCTCAACGGCGGCCCCGGCGACGATCGTCTGCTCGGCGGACCTGGTCGAGACAAGATCATCGGTGGGCCGGGCAAGAACACGATCATCCAGGACCCGCCGCGTAGCAAGCGGTCCTGAGATCAGCGCTGCTCGAGCGGAGCCATCGTGAGGCCAGCCATCTCCAGTTGTTCCCAGTAGTGCTCGGCAGGCTCTCGCGGGCCGCTCCAGACCTCTGCGCGCCCCTTGTTGTGAATCTGGTCGGCGAGGGCGTATCCGCCGTCGAGCGACACCCCGGGGATCGTCCTTGCGAGACTCGCCGCAACGTGATCGAAGGTGTTGTGATCGTCGTTCAGCACGATCACAACCCACTCACCACCCAGACCTGATCCTGGACCCGCAGCAAGTGGGCGTTCGAGCGTGTCGGGAGCCAACGCCTACCGGAAGGGGAAGGGAACGCGAATCGAAACGCGATCGAACCTGGCGACAGCATCACCGGCGTTACCCGACTTGGCACCGACCATGACCACGGTCTTGCGACCATCGGCCTGGGACGAGGTGGAGTCGACATAGGTACGCAGGAACTTGCCGTTCACACCGACACGAATCGTCGTATCGGGCTGCCCCAGATCGAAAGCCCTGAGCAGGATGTAGTTGATTTTCCCAAGCTTCGGAACGATCTCCTTCGAATTGCCGCTTGCGAGAACCTCGGCACCTGCGGATCCCTTCGGGTCCTTGACCAACTGCCAGGTCTGGCGAGTTGGGAAAACACGGAACTGATAGCTGGCGTTGTTGGAGAAACGAACCCCGACGCCGATGTAGATCCTCGGTCGCTTCTTGGACGGAGTGGCCGGCAGGAGCGATGCCTGCGCAGCGACTTCCTGATCAGGAGCCGCATCTGCGGCGTCTCCGAGAACACCGCTCCGGAATGCGCACATCTTCGTTGCGCCCTCGGCCTTGATGCTCATCGTCTGATCACTGCGCCACTTCTTGGCGCAGTTACCCGTGCTGGCCTTCACGAACGCGAGAACCTCGCTCTTCGACTTGAACTGGTATTTGGCCACGTTCACAGGACCTGCGATGGCAGCCGTGACGCCGATCAGCGAGGCTGCCAGTGCAATCAAGAGTGTCGTCTTTCGTCTCATCAGCGTGAAAAGGGTAGCCAGAAGGCTTTTCCTACCTGCACGAACACGCCCCATGCACGAATGGAGCGGTGCTTCAGGGTCTGAATTGCCCCTGGTATCCCACCGCCAAAGCCCCAGCACGCCTACCATTACGGTCATGCCGAGTCACCACCTAGACCAGCCCGACCGCCCCTGGGTCATGCGCACTTACGCGGGGCATTCGGATGCGAAGCGGTCAAACGAGCTCTATCGCAAGAACCTCGAGAAGGGCCAGACCGGTCTCTCGATCGCCTTCGATCTGCCAACCCAGACCGGTTACGACCCGGATCACGAGCTCGCCCGCGGAGAGGTTGGCAAGGTAGGAGTGTCGGTGGTCGACAAGGCCGACATGCACGCACTCCTCGACAGCATCCCTCTGGGGGAGATGAACACCTCGATGACGATCAACGCAACCGCGGCCTGGTTGCTGGCGTTGTATGCGACGGTCGCCGAGGAGACGGGAGTACCACTTTCGGACTTGGCAGGGACGACCCAGAACGACATCATCAAGGAGTACCTCTCACGCGGCACCTACGCCTTCCCACCCGGACCATCGATGCGGCTCATCGCCGACATGGTGGCCTTCACCGTCACCGAGATACCGAAGTGGAACCCGATCAACGTATGCAGCTATCACCTGCAGGAAGCCGGGGCGACGCCGGTTCAGGAAATCGCCTACTCGATGGCCACCGCCATCGCGGTCCTAGACGAGGTCCGCAAGCGAGGCGAGGTGAGCGACGAGGACTTCCCCAAGGTCTTCGGCCGTATCTCCTTCTTCGTCAACGCCGGAATCAGGTTCGTAGAGGAGCACGCCAAGTTGCGGGCCATGACCATCCTCTGGGAGGAGATCGGTCGTGAGCGCTACGGAGTCACAGACGAGAAGCTGCTCCGGATGCGCTACGGAGTTCAGGTCAACTCGCTGGGGCTGACCGAATCTCAGCCCGAGAACAACGTCCAGCGGATCGTCTTGGAGATGCTCGCCGTCACCTTGGGCCGCGATGCGAGGGCACGGGCCATCCAACTTCCCGCCTGGAACGAAGCGCTCGGTCTGCCCCGACCGTGGGACCAGCAGTGGAGCCTGCGCATCCAGCAGATCCTCGCCTTCGAGACCGACCTCCTCGAGTACCCGGACATCTTCCAAGGGTCGACGGTCATGGAAGGTCTGGTCGAAGAGATGCTCGAAGGTGCAAGGACCGAACTCGACACGGTGCTCGATCAAGGCGGCGCTGTCGAGGCCGTTCCATACATGAAGGCACGTCTGGTCGACTCACACCGGGAGCGTGTGGCGAGGATCGAGAGCGGTGACCAGACGGTCATCGGTCAGAACTCCTTCACCGAGACCGAGGACTCTCCCCTGACCGTTGGCGAAGACGGCGGGATCATGAAGACCGACCCCGAGGTCGAACGTGAGCGAATCGACGCCCTCGGGAAATGGAAAGAGGAACGCGACGCAGCCGAGGTGGAAGCGGCACTGGCCGAGCTCGCCGAGGCTGCGCGCGACGAGACGACCAACATCATGCCCGCATCGATCCGCGCCGCGAAAGCCGGAGTCACCACGGGTGAGTGGTCGGAGACGCTTCGAGAGGTCTTCGGTCCCTATCGCGCGCCAACCGGAGTTTCCGGAAGCGCCTCTCCGAGCGACGCCGAACAGCTCGCAGCCACGCGGGAGCGGGTCAAGTCTGCCTCTGACGCCATCGGGAGACCGATCAGGATCCTCGTCGGCAAGCCCGGGCTCGACGGCCACTCGAATGGCGCCGAACAGATCGCGGTCCGTGCACGCGACGTGGGAATGGAGGTCATCTACGAGGGGATCCGCCTGACCCCGGCCCAGATCGCGTCCTCCGCGCTCGAGGAGGATGTCGATGTGGTCGGACTCTCGATCCTCTCCGGCTCGCACCGGGAACTGGTCCCGCAGGTCGTCGACCTGCTCCGCGAGTCCGGTTCCCAAGTCCCCGTAGTGGTCGGTGGCATCATCCCGCCCGACGACGCGCGAGTACTCACCGAAGCCGGAGTTGCGCGCGTCTACACACCGAAGGACTTCGATCTGAATCGGATCATGGGAGAGATCGCTGAATTGGTAGCCGAGAACGACTCGTCGACCCAGCCTCAGCCGGCCTGAGGAAGCGATGAGCACGTCGGAAGAGCCGCGCGGTCCATCGGGAAGTGACCTCAGCGCCTGGCTGCGCTGTTACCGCTGCTGGGCCAGAGATCTCGAAGTCCAGGTCCACTACGACGCAATCCTCAAGATCGATCCCGAGACCGCTGAACCCTCTGAGCGCCTGGACGAGGTCCAGGAAGCGGTCGTGCAGTGTCTCAAGTGCCTCCACGACCAGCCGCATCTGACGATCCAGGACGACAAGGTCGTGCCGGTAGAAGATCGGTGGGAGCGGATGATCGCGGGGATACCGTGGGTCGCCTCCTGCACCGTAACGATCGACCAAGA